>NZ_OZ245801.1:300000-405000 GCF_965228225.1 Reyranella sp.
AGACGGGCGACAAGGAACAGCTCAACTGGAGCATGGACGAGACGCCGGTCGTCACGGGGGCCGCCAAGGCGCTCGAACCCGACAACCGCTTCGACGCGCCGGTGATCGGCAAGCTGGAGATCAGCGAGGGCAAGCTGGGTTACCGCGATCCCAAGCGGAAGCTGGAACTCGATGGCACGGTCTCGACGGCCACCGGCAAGGCAGAGGACGCGGCCGAACTCTCGCTCAAGGGCAAGCTCGAGGGCCAGCCCCTCGATGTGCGCTTCGTCGGCGGCTCTGTGCTGATGCTGCGCGACACGGATCAGCCCTATCCGCTCGAGCTCGAGGTGTCCTTCGGAGGGACCAAGCTGAAGATGAAGGGGACTGTGCAGGATCCCTTCAAGTGGACGGGGGCCAATGTCGACCTCACGCTCTCCGGTCCCAACCTTTCAGACATCTATCCGCTTCTGGGCATTCCGGGACCGCCAACACCGCCTTACACGATCACGGGCAAGCTGGAACGCGAGACCGGACTGTGGAAATTCGTTCAGTCCAAGTGGCGGGTGGGGGAAAGCGATCTCACGGGCGAAGTCACGATCGACGAACGGCGAAAGCCCGCGTTTCTGACGGCCAAGCTTCTGTCGCAGAAGCTCGTCTTCGAAGACCTTGCGCCCCTCGTGGGCGCGACGCCCGCGCGCAAGACCAATGTTTCCGCCAAGCAGGCCCAGACGCAGGCTCAGCTCGAAGCCTCGGGCGATCTCTTCCCCAACGTGCCCCTGCAGGTCGAGAAGTTGCGCGCCATGAACATGGACGTGACGTTGGATGCCAAGAGGGTCATCGCGCCGCCTTGGTTGCCGGTCCAGGCGCTGGCTTTCCGCGTCCTGATCCAGGACGGCAACGTCACGGTCAAGCCGCTCACACTATCGGTGATGGGCGGCGGGACGATCGCGGGCGAGATGGGCATCGATGCCCGCACGGATGATCCGAAAGTGAAGGCCAGCCTCAGGGCGACCGACATCGAGCTGAAGAATTTCTTCCGTCAGTCCCGCTACTTCGACGCGACGCAAGGCAAAATCCAGGGACGGGTGGTGCTCGCCGGCAGCGGTCGCTCGCTGGCGCAGGTCATGGGCACGGCCAACGGACATATGGCATTCGCGCTCGGAGGCGGCTCTGTCAGCAGCCTGATGGTGAGCCTGGCGGGCCTGCAGATCTTCGATGCGCTGGTGCTATATGTCACCGGCGACAACCGCATACCCATCAAATGCGCCGTGAGCCGTCTCAACTTCCAGCAGGGCAACGTCACGTTCGACCGGACCCTGCTCGATACCCAGAAATCCGTTCTGCACGTAAAGGGTCAGCTCTCCCTCAAGAGCCAGGCTCTCACCGCCGAAATCGATTCTGATCCGAAGAGCTTCGATCTGCTCGACCTTCATGGCGCGGTGATGATCCAGGGCAAGCTCCGCACGCCGCAGGTTTCGCTCGGTCGCGTGATCCCCATTCCCACCCCGGTTTTCGGAAATGCCAAGGACGTGCCGTGCGCCGGTCTCACCCAGGAGGTTCTTTCCGCTCCCTGAGCGCTGTCTCCCGCGCGGGAATGAGCGCTTGCCGCGGCAGCGCCGAGCGCCCATTTAAGGAGGGTATTCGGCGACGTCTGCGTCGGCGCCTCCTTATTCCGAAGCATCCGACGATGCCTCGAAGCGCAAGACGAGGTTGCGACATGACCATTGAACGAAAAGCCGAACCCCCGCGTACGCCCCAAGCCATCCTGACCCCTGACGAGGAGGTCACTCTCCGGCGCGTTGCTTTCGGCCAGTCCGACGTGCGGGCCATGCGTGCCCAGGACCTGTCCCGGTTGCGCAACCTGCGCCTCATCCAGGACAGCAAGGACGGGCCGTGTCTCACGGTGAGCGGCCGTCAGCGGTTCGAGGAACTGCCCAAGGCGATGTTGATGGACCGGGGACCGAAGGACCTGATGTCGGCAATGGCCAAGGTCTTCAAGACCAGCTGACGTCCCCTGGAACGCGAAAGGCCCCGTACCTTTCCAGGAACGGGGCCTGATTGCGTTGCCGCTCCCGCCGCGCGCCCCAGTACATCCGTGGTGGCGCGCAGGAAGGAGGGCGGCCGCCGTATTACCGGCGGCGCGTGATCAGGATGCGGCCTTGAGGTTTTCCGCCGCCATCTTGCCGCTCTTGCGATCGGCGACCAGCTCGAACTCGAGCTTCTGGCCCTCGCTCAGCATGCTCATGCCGGCGCGCTCGACCGCGCTGATGTGCACGAAGGCGTCGGTGCCGCCATTGTCCGGCTGAATGAAGCCGAAGCCCTTCTGAACGTTGAACCACTTCACGGTTCCCGTAGTCGTTGTCATGGGAGACCCCTTTTCTATCTTGGATATGCGAGTCCGTGCCCTCTCCGCATTTGAACAAGCGGAAGAGCGCTGGAACCCGTCGAAATTGCACTGGCTTTCGGGATCAAGTGTCGTGGAGCGGGCCGCTGAACAATGCCGGCGGGCGCGGACCAAATCAGATGTCCGTGTATCGACGAGCTTCATATGGTCCCTTGTTCCGACACTATCAAGGCCCAAATACAGCTGGTCCTCGCATCGTGGCGAAGACCGGAGGTGTTCATGGAGCCTCGCTCTATCCCCGATCCCATCGATGCCGAATTGCGCGCCGCTGCGGGTTCATTCGCGCATCCGTCTGAGACGCAAAGCCTCCTGCAACTCGCAACGTCGTTCGGTCCCTTCCTCGCTGGCTGCGCGGCCATGTACGTCGCGTGCGGCATTTCTCCATGGCTCGTGCTCGCGCTCGCCATACCGACCGGTGCGTTCATGGTGCGCGTGTTCATCGTTCAACACGATTGCGGGCACGGCTCGTTCTTCAGGTCACGTCGCGCCAACACGATCGTCGGCCGGCTCTGCAGCCTGTGCACCTTCACGCCCTTCGCGAACTGGCGCCGCCAGCATGCGCAGCATCATGCCGAATGGAACAATCTCGATCGCGGCGACCGCGGCAGCGACATCTATTCCTCGTGCCTCACCGTGCGCGCCTATCTCGCTTTGTCGCCGCGCCAGAGGTTCGTCCATCGGCTTGTCCGCCATCCGTTGATCGCCAACTTCCTGCTGCCGCCTCTGGTGTTCGTGCTGCTCTACCGTCTGCCGTTCGACACGCCGCGCGCGTGGGTAAGGGAGCGCCGTTCGGTCGTTCTCACCAACGCGAGCCTGGTAGCCTTGTTCGCGACCCTCGTTCTGCTGTTGGGCTGGCGCGACGTGCTGCTGGTGCATCTCTCGATCATGGTCGTTGCGTCGATCCTCGGCGTCTGGCTGTTCACCTTGCAGCATCGCTTTCCTGGGGCGCAGTGGAGCGGTCGCGGCGCCTGGCGCTATGTCGATGCCGCGATGGACGGTTCATCCTGGTTCGATCTGCCGCTCGTCCTGCGCTGGTTCACCGGCAATATCGGCTTCCATCACGTGCATCATCTCAATCAACGCATTCCGAATTACCGGCTGCCGCAGGCTCACGAAGCGGCCCAGACGGTGCGCGCCGTTTCGCCCCTCAGCCTGCGTGCGGGCCTCGCTGCGCCACGGCTCACCCTGTGGGACGAAGCGTCCAGCCGCCTCGTCCGCTTCTGCGACGTGGCGCGGCTGGAGACGCCTGCCTGATCTTGCTCTAGCGTGGGGTCCTCACAGAGGAGCCCCGTCGATGTCTGTTCCCCACGGCCCGCTTCAGGGCGTCAAGGTCGTCTCCTGCTCCACCGCGCAGGCGGGCACCGTGCCCTGGATGCTGATGGCCGATCTCGGCGCCGACGTGATCAAGATCGAATCACCCCAGGGCGGCGACCCATCGCGCCGCATGACCGTGTTGCCGGGAATGGGCAGCACCTTCTTCGAGACCAACAATCGTGGCGTGAAGAGCGTGACGCTGAACCTCAAGAGCGAGGAGGGGCGCGCGATCCTGCACAAGCTCGTCGCGAAGGCCGACATCTTCGGCCAGAACTTCCGACCCGGCGCGGCCGAGAAGAACGGCTTCGGCTGGGATGAGTTGCGCAAGGTCAACCCGAAGCTCGTCTATGTCTCGATCTCAGGCTATGGCCCCGACGGACCGCATGCCGGGCTGCCGGGTACCGATTCCATGGCGCAGGCGCTGGGCGGCATTGCCGAAGCCTATTCCATGCCGGGCCAGAAGATGCGGACCGGCGTCGTGTCGGTGGCGGATGAGACCTGCGCCATCCTGGCGTTTGGCGGAGCCCTCGCGGCGCTCACGCACGCGCGCACGACCGGCGTGGGCCAGAAGATCGACCTGTCGCTGCTGGGCGGGCAGATCCGGCTGATGGGCTGGACGCTCCAGACGGCGATGTGGCGCGACCGCAATCCGGTCACCGGGCAGGCCCGCGTCACCGGCACGCGCGAGCGGCCGGGCATCAGCGCCAGCTTCGACGATCGCGACGGCAAGCCGCTGGTCTTCCAGCTGGTCGGCCCCGAGAACTGGAAGGACGCGATGTCGGCGCTGGGCTTCTACGACCGTCTGGTGGAGGCGGGCTTCGCCGATCTTGGCATCATCATCGACGACGATGCCAAGCGTGCAGAGCTTCTCGCCACGCTCGACGGCCTGTTCGCGACCGGCACGCGCGAGGACTGGGTGGGGCGGCTGCGCGGCGCGGACATCGTGTCGGCGCCGATCAATACGCTCCTCGAAGCGTCCAACGATCCCGACGTCGTGGCCAACGGCTACGTCACCGAGGTCGAGTATCCCAAGCTCGGCAGGAAGCTGAAGGTCCACGGCACGCCGTGGAAGTTCTCCGAGACGCCGGCCAGACCCGGAATCGCGCCGGAGCTGGGCGAACACAACGACGCGGTACTGGGTGAACTGGGCTACGGGCCGGCCGAGCTGGCCGACCTGCGCACGCGCAAGATCATCTGACACGAGAGGAGGCTCGCCATGTCCCGTCCACCCTTGCCGCCCTTCACCGAGCAGACAGCGACGGAAAAGGTCCGCCTTGCCGAGGATGGCTGGAACGGCCGCGATCCCGCCAAGGTCGCACTCGCCTATACGCCGGACTGTCACTGGCGCAATCGCGCGGAGTTCCTCCAAGGCCGCGCCGCCATAGAAGCCTTTCTCAGGCGCAAGTGGGCGCGCGAGCTCGACTATCGCCTGATCAAGGAACTCTGGACCTTTGCCGGCAATCGCATCGCCGTCCGCTTCGCCTACGAGTTCCACGACGACAGCGGCACCTGGTTCCGCGCCTACGGCAACGAGAACTGGGAGTTCGATGGCGATGGGCTGATGCGGCGCCGCCTCGCCAGCATCAACGAGCATCCGATCGGCGACGCAGACCGCAAGTTCCATTGGCCGCTCGGCCGCCGGCCTGACGATCACCCGGGGCTCAGCGCGCTCGGCTTCTGATCGGATCCTGCCGATGCTGCGACCGCGAAGAGCAGCCCTGCCGCAATCGCACGACTCCTGAAGTGCATCACTGCAGGTCACCCCGGCGATTTTCTGCCGATGACGCCGCGTGCGTGTTCCTCTAGGCTTCGCTCAACGCAGGGTAAAAGCCCGCGACTGAAAAGCGTCTGGAGGAAACAGCATGGTTCGTTCGATCACGCGTCGTCGTGCGTTGCAGGGTGCTGCCCTGGGTGGTCTCGCCGCCCCGATGCTCAACACCGTCACCGCTTACGCGCAGAGCGGCGCCTTCAACTGGCAGCGCTTCAAGGGCCAGACGGTCGAGGTGCTGATGGAGACCGGCCCGCGTGCCGATCTCATGAAGAAATACCAGAAGGAATTCCTCGACCAGACCGGTATCAAGCTCGGCATCGAGGTCATTCCCGAGCAGCAGGCCCGCCAGAAGGTGGCGATCGAGCTGAACTCGGGCAAGCCCAGCTTCGATCTCTTCAATTTCGCCTTCCACGTCCAGAAGCGCCAGTTCGAGAAGGCCGGCTGGCTGCTCGAGATCACGGACTGGCTGAAGGACCCGCAGATGATGCCGGCCGAGTATGAGCTCGGCGACGTTTCCAAGCTCGGCATGAGCTTTGCGACCACGTCCGATGGCAAGGTCAACGCGCTGCCGATCCTCTGCGACTACTTCATGGTCTATTACAACAAGGAGCTGTTCGCGAAGAAGGGCGTGGCCTTCCCCAAGACGCTCGACGAGATGATGGCCGCTGCCGCCGCCCTCAACGATCCGTCGGCCGGCATCTCGGGCTTCGTCGGTCGCGGCGTGCGCAACGCCAACGTCGTGCTGTGGACGCAGCTCCTCTCTGGCTGGGGCCAGGAGACGGTGACGGGCAAGCCCCTGCGCCTGATCACCGACACGCCCGACGCCATCGCCTCGGCGGAATACTACAAGAAGCTGCTTTCCTCCTACGGACCGGCCGGCATCGCGGGCTTCAACTGGAATGAGGCGCAGGGCCTGTTCATGCAGGGCAAGGCCGCCATGTGGATCGACGCCACCGGCTTCGCTGCACCGGTCGAGGACAAGACCAAGAGCCGCGTCGTCGGCAAGGTGGGCTACGGCGTGCCGCCCAGCGGCCCCAAGGGGCATGGTTCGGTGACCTTCGGCACCGGCATGGCGATCCCGAAGAACGCCGCCCGCAAGGAAGCGGCCTACTACACGATGCTGTGGATGACCGGCCCCAAGATGGCCGGCCGCATGCTGCAGGTCGGCGGCGGCATCCCGTTCCGGACGGCGCCGCTGAAGGACCCCGCTGTCCTGTCGACACTCACCGTCCCGCGCGAATGGGCCGACTGCGCCGCCGGCTGCGCGCCGATAAGCATGCCGGGCCTGCCGGTGATCGTGCCGGTGACGGAGTTCCGCGACGTCATCGGCACGGCACTCACCAACCTGCTGGGCGGCGCCGATCCGGCGACCGAGATGAAGCGCGCCACCGCCGAGTTCAAGCCGGTCCTCGACAAGAGCGAGGCGAGCTGACCGGAAGACGCGAGGGGGACGGGCGTAGCGTATGGCGGGCGCAGACGTGACGACAGCGGCAGGCACGCGGGCGGCGGGAGAACGCCGTCTGCGGCCCTACCTGCTGTTCATATGGCCGGCCCTGATCGTCAGTTCCGCGGTGATCATCTTCCCGTGGATCTTCACGATCTGGATGAGCCTCAACGACTGGCATATCGGTAGCAAGCAGGTCTTCATCGGCCTCGACAATTACGTGGCGCTGGCCACCAACCGGCGCTTCCTCGAATCGATCGGGCATACGATCTACTTCACCATCCTGGCGGTCGCCCTGCCGATGGTGCTGGGCACGATCTCGGCCTTGGTGTTCCACAAGAAGTTCCGCGGGCGCGGCTTCTTCCGCACCCTGTTCATCATGCCGATGATGGCGACCCCGGTGGCGGTCTCGCTGATCTGGACCATGATGTTCCATCCTCAGCTCGGCGTGCTGAACTACTTCCTCAGCCTGGTCGGGCTGCCGCCGTCGGAGTGGGTCTATTCGCCGAACACGGTGATCCCGAGCCTGATCCTGGTCGAGATCTGGCTGTGGACGCCGTTCGTCATGATCATCGTGCTGGGCGGTCTCGCCTCGCTGCCGACCGAGCCCTACGAGGCGGCGCTGATCGACGGCGCCAGCCAGTGGCAGATGTTCTGGAAGATCACCTATCCCCTGGTGCTGCCGTTCCTGGTCGTCGCGCTGATCATGCGCACCATCGACGCGCTGAAGGTCTTCGAGACGATCTGGGTGATTTCCAACGGCGGGCCGGGGACCTCGTCGGAGGTGCTGAACGTCTACCTGTACGCGCAGGCCTTCGCCTACAATCAGGTCGGCACCGCCTCTGCCGTCGTCGTGGTCTTCTTTGCCATCATCGTGGCGCTCTCGCTGGTGCTGCTGTGGGCGCGCCAGAAAGCCAAGTGGAACTGACGATGGCTCTCACCGTCCGTACCCGGCGAAAGATCCGCAAGGTCGTCGACAAGGCAGCGCTGGCGGTCTCGGTGGCGGTGCTGCTGGCGCCCTGCCTGTTCGTGTTCTTCTGGATGCTGTCGCTGTCGCTCAAGTACGACATCGACAACACCGCTTGGCCGCCCGTCTTCTGGCCCACCGAACCGACACTCGAGAACTTCGCCAAGGTGTTCGAGGAAAGCCCGATGTTCCTCTATTTCTGGAACTCGGTGCAGGTGACCGGCTCGGCGACGCTGGTCGCCCTGCTGCTGGGCGTTCCGGCGGGATACGGGATCGCCAAGGCACGGGCGCACAAGATGGCGGCGGTGCTGCTGCTCAGCCGCATGACGCCCGGCCTGTCCTACCTGATCCCGCTCTTCACCCTGTTCCAGGTGCTGGGCCTGATCGGCACGATCTGGCCGATCGCGCTCACCCATATGGTGATCACCCTGCCGATCGTGGTCTGGATCATGATCGGTTTCTTCGAGACGCAGCCGCATGAGCTGGAGGAGGCGGCACGCATCGACGGGGCCACGTTGTGGCAGGCCTTCCGCTACGTCGCGCTGCCGCTGGCGCGGCCCGGCATCGTGGTCGGCGCGATCCTCGCTTTCATCTCGTCGTGGAACAACTTCATCTTCGGCGCCGTCTTCGCCGGCCGCACGACACGAACGATGCCGGTCGCGGTCTACAACATGCTGACCTTCGAGAGCTTCGCCTGGGGACCGCTCGCGGCCGCCGCCATCGTCGTGATGCTGCCGGTCATCGTGCTGACGATCATCATCCAGAAGGAGATCGTGCAGGGCCTGACGGCCGGTGGCGTGAAATAGCGCCTTTCGATCCGATCTGCAGAAAGAATGCAGGTTCGTGCTTCCGGTCCGGGTCTTTGCCGTCCACAATGATTGCGGGGAGAGGGACATTCGTCGGAGTATCGCTGGTGCCGATGCGCCTCCTGAAGCTTGCCCCGTTCCTTCTGGCGATTCTGGCCCTTCCCACGCCGTCGTTTGCGCAAGTCACCGATGCGAAGCGCGCCTCCTATCGGGCGGCGTTCGAGGAGACATTGCGTCAGCCCGACAATGCCGAAGTCCTGCTGAAATACGCGCAGGCCGCGGCCGCGGCCGAGGATTACGAAGGCGCGATCACCGCCTACGAGCGCTTCCTGGTCCTCGATGCCGACCAGCCGCGGGTGAAGTTCGAGCTGGGCGTCCTCTATTACAAGCTCAAGTCCTATGACGCGGCGCGCACCTATTTCGAGCAGGCGCGCGCTTCGGAGAAGACCAGCAAGGAAGTCGCCGAGCGCTCGTCGGAGTTCATCCGCGACATCGACAGGCGCTGGGGGACGTCGCGCCTCACCGGCGAGTTCGTGGCGGGCATCCGCTATTCCGACAATCCCGCCAGCCTGCCCACCGGCACGCTGCAATCCTTCGGCGCGACCGTCGTGCCCAATCCCACCTTTCAGCGACAGAGCGACTTCGCTTTCGTCGGCGCGGCCTCGCTCAGCCATCGCTACGATTTCGGGCGCCAGGACAGCGGCACCCTGGAGACGGATTTCTCGTTCTATACGGCCAAGCAGTTCCAGGTGACCAACGCCGACGTGATGCTGCTCGATCTCGGCGTCGGCCCGCGCATGGAGCTGATCGACGGTCCGTTGAGCGGCGTGCAGCTCAAGCCCTTCGTCAGCGGCCGTTACATCACCATAGGCAACCTGCCGACTTACTGGGCCTGGGGGGCGGGGCTCGAAGCCTCCGTCCCGGTTGCCGACAAGGTGCGGGCGGGTGTCGTCGTCCTGGGGCAACGGCGCGACTTCGTGGACAATACGGCCGTGCCGTTCAACGCCCAGAATTCGGGCAACAACGCCACGGTAGCGGCCAACCTCCGCGCCGACCTGACGCCCAGCCTGGAAGCGTCGCTGGGCGGCAACTATACGCGCTACATCGCGATGACAGGCTTCCAGAGCTACGGCGAGGCGGGATTTGGCGGCTCGCTGACCTGGCGCTTCGAGGATCCGGCGGGGATCAACGGCCGCAAGTGGACGCTGGCCGGCAACGCAGCGCTGGCCTTCGCGACCTACGACCAGCCCGATCCGTTCGTCCAGCCGGGCACCGTGCGCACCCAGACCGACGTCAATCTGGGGTTGCTGCTGTCGGTGCCGCTGGACGACCGCCTGACCCTCGTGGGCCAGACCACGTATTTCCAACGTTCGGCCTCAATCAACAACTACAGCTTCAATTCGTTCAGCAGCCTCCTGGGCCTCGGCTGGCGGTTCTGAGGGAGCGTTACGATGTCCTTGCGGAAATCATGCGCGGTGTTCCTGTCGGTGCTTTTGCCCCTGGCGTTTGCATCGGCGGCCTCGGCGCAGCAGGCGGGCGTCACCTCGGCGGCGAGCGGCGATCCGCGCGGCACGCCACCCTCGATGCCCACGCGAACCCTGCGCGTCGGCATCGACGTGTTCGGCAACGAGCGCGTAACGACGGGAGCGGCCGATCGCGCCCATCTCGTCTTCCTGGACGGCTCGGGCCTGACGATCGGCGCCAACAGCGAACTCGTGATCGACAAGTTCGTCTTCGATCCCAACCGCAATGTCGGCGAGCTGGCCGTCAACGCAACCAAGGGGGCCCTGCGGTTCGTCGGCGGCGCGATCAGCAAGAAGGGCGACGTCATCATCCGTACGCCGAGCGCGCATATCGGTGTGCGCGGCGGCATCGTGACCGTCACCGTGGGCGCCGATGGCTCGACCACCGCGACCTTCCTGTTCGGCGACCGTATGACCGTGTCGAACGCCGCGGGCACGCAGCGCGCGGTGCGCTACGGCTCGCAGATTTTCGTGCCGGCCGCGGGCGCGGCGCCGCTCGAGCCGGTGATCCTGCCGCCCAATACGCTGCAGGCCTATCTGGCGCTGTTCGAGCAGACCCAGACGACCGGCAACGTCATCGGCCCGGGCGACAAGGTGCTGATCGAGTCGGCGCTGAAGACGCTCAACGCCCAGGCGCTGCCCTATGCCGATCCCTCGTCGAAGCTGGCGCCGTGGCTCGCCTACCTGCAACTCGTCGCGACGCAGGCCATCACGATCAACAACGCCTCGCGGCCGGTCGGCGGTGCGCCCGGACCGTCCGGCGGTTCCACCGGCTCCCAGACCGGTGGCGGCGGAACCGGCACCAATCCGGGCTCGGGCAGCGGCGGATTCAGCAACGGCGGTTCCGGCACCGGGGGCAACGGCCCCTAGGGCAGGATCGCTTCGCCCTCGATCTCGACCTTGGCGTTGGGATCGATCAGCGCCGACACCTGCACCAGCGTCATCGCCGGGAAATGGCGGCCGAGCGTGGCGCCCCAGGCGGCGCCCACCGCCGCGCCGGCGGCGTTGAACTCGGCGATGTCGGTCACGTAGGCGCGCAACGCCACGAGATGCTGCGGCTGCCCGCCCGCCGCCTTCAGAACCGTCACGAGATTGGCGAGCGCGATGTGCCATTGCGTGCCGGCGTCGGCGTCGGCGGGAATGTGCGCCTGTGCCGGCTCGCGTCCGATCTGGCCGGCGATGCGGACGCTGCGCGTGCCGGTGGCCACCACGGCATGGGAGAAGCCGCGCGGGCGCGGCCAGCCTTCGGGCAGGATCGGCGTATAGGCGATGTCGGACATGTCTCGGGTCTCCTCCGGTTTCGGTTGGAGCCACTCTATCCGCTGCCCTCCTAGCGTCCCACCTTCTTGAAGGCGTCGCTCGTGGCACCCTCGCCGGCGGCCTTGGCATAACCCTGCCACGTCGTGACGAAACCGTTCGGCGCCTGCGAAATCGCGAACAGCGGCTGGCCGGGACTGTAGAGCTTCACGCCGTACTTGTTCTCGACCTTGCCGGTGCCGAAGCTCACGAAGGAGACGAGCAGGCGGTCGCCGTCGGGCATCGCCTTGCAGCGGAGCGTCTCATCGGTCTGGAAGCCCTGCGCGACCAGGCGGCAGCCTTCGGGTCCGCTGATCGTGAGTGTGTGGGTGACGAAGTTCTGCGTGCCCCCGGCGCCCGGTCCCAGCGCCTGCTCGTAGACATACGTGCCGTCCCAAGGCGGTGCCGCGACGGCGAGGGAGGCTGCGGCAAGTCCGAGACCCAAGGCGAGGCCGGCGACGACAGGTTTCACGTCGATCTCCTTTTCAGAGCCTGCAACAACGGGACCGTCATCGCGCGGGTTGCGCGACGCGGCCCGTGTCCGCATCGTGACCGCATGGCCGATCCCAAGTTCGACCGTTACCTGCGCGCCGATGCGGCGATCCATGCGCTCGGCCTCGTCCTCGGCGTTGTCGGCGCGGGCGCGATCCTGATCGTGGCCGCGCGCGCGTCGCAGCCCGGGCAGGTCGGGCCGATCCTCGTCTATGTCGTGGGGTTGCTGGCGATGCTCGGCTGCTCGGCGGCCTACAATCTGCGCCTCGCCAGTCCGCGGCGCGAATGGCTGCGCCGGCTGGATCACGCCGCCATCTTCGTCATGATCGCCGGCACCTATACGCCGCTCACCCTGCTGAAGCTGCGCGAACCGTGGTCGAGCGGGCTCACGGCGGTGATGTGGACGGCGGCCTCCCTCGGTATCGCCGCGAAGTTCCTGCAGCCGCGACGCATCGAGCAGATCTCGGTCGTTCTCTATCTGCTGATGGGCTGGATCGGCCTGTTCGCGATCGACGAGCTGCTGGCCTCGGTGGAGCGGGAGACGTTGATCCTGCTTCTCGCAGGGGGCGTGGTCTATTCGCTGGGCACGATCTTTCATCTGTCGAGCCGGCTGCCGTACCAGCAGGCGCTGTGGCATGCCTCGGTGCTGGTGGCGGCTTCTATCCACTATGCGGCGATCCTGTCGCTGTTGACGCCGTGATGCGGCACCGGTTTACGTGATGCGTATGTCGTCGCGTCTGCTTTTCCGCCTGACCGCCGCAGCCGTCCTCGCCGCCGGCCTCGTCATGGCCGTGGCCGGGGCCTCGATGAGCGTGTGGGCCTGGAACACGGCGGAGACGCATATCGCCTTCCGCCTCGGCCTGCCGCTCGCGACCGCCTGGCTCGCCTTCACGCTGGTTCGGCTGGTGCGGGTGCTGCCCGACGCCTGGAAAGGCGAGGAACAGACCCGGGCGCGCGATCCGCTGACGGCGCTCGAGGCGGCGCCGAAGCAGGATGTCGACCACGCCTTGAAGAAGAGTTCGCCCGATGCGCTCTCGGTCCGCCAGATCGCGCTGCCGCGCGAACCCGAGATGCGCCGCCGACCGCGCATCGCGCAGAGGGTCGAGCTGCGCGGTGGGCGGATCCTCTATCGCGTCCAGCCGGTGCGGCCGGCCCCGGTGGCACGGCGCGTCGCCATTGCCGCTTCCGTGGCGATCGGCGCCGTCAGTCTCTTTTTCCTGCTGGGGCCGATGGACCTCGAGGATGTGAGCTGGATCGCCTCGCTATTTCGAGCGCTCGAGGAGCTCCCGGGCCTTTTTCAGCGTGTCGACGCAATTGGCCTCCTGGCCACGCTCGGCTTCGGCGCGCGCGGCAACCAGCAGCGCCTGTAGCGCCGTCCGGTCGGCGGCCCCGTCTTTCTTCGCTTCGTCCCGGGCCGCCTGCGGCGAGGGCGGCGCTCCCGGTTTGCCGGTCACGTCGGGCATGGTCGGCATGCGGCTGTCGGTCGTGCCCGGCGGGGTGATGACCGAGCGGTCGGACGTGGCCGGCGGCTCGATCACGCCGCCCGACCGGCCGAGTTCGCGTGAGGTCACGCCCGGCGCCTTGTCGGGCGAGGCCGTGGGCGGGTCGGTGGCGATGTTCTGGGCGCGGGCCAGCTCGCGCACCTGGTCGAGGCAGCCCTCGGCGGCGGCGAGGCCCGGCCAGAGAGCGAGGGCGAAGGCTATGAGACGGATGTGCATACACCGTCAAACGACGCTTTCGGGGCCCCGGTTGCCCTTGAACTGCACGCAAAGAGCCCTAACATATCGTGTGCAAAACAGGCCGGGATGAACCCGGTGCTACAGGGATGTCCAAATGACCAAGTTTCGTTGGCTCGCGATCCTCGCGGCTCTGATCATTGCGGTGCCGTCGCTGGCCCCGTCGCCCGCCGATGCGCGGGCGGGCGGTGGCGGCGGCGCGGGCAGCCGCGGCAGCAAGTCCGGCCAGGCGCCGGCCCCGACCCAGACCGCGCCGACCTCCAAGCCGGTCGAGCGCAGCACCACGCCGCAGCAGCAGAGCCCGTCGGCCAATCCGGCCGGCGCAGCCGCCGCCGGCGCCAAGCCCGGATTCATGCAGCGCAACCCGTTCCTGACCGGCCTTATGGGCGGCATGCTCGGCGCCGGCCTGATCGGCATGCTGATGGGCGGCGGCTTCGGTGCCGGCCTCGGCAGCATGGCCGGCATGCTGGGCTTCCTGCTCCAGCTCGCGCTGATCGGCGGCATCGTCTACTTCGGCGTTCGCTGGTGGAAGTCGCGCAACGGCACGCCCGCAGCGGCCTTCGCCGGCGCAGGTGCTGGCGCCGCCGGTAGCAACCCCATGGCGCCGCGTCCGGCCCCCGACTCGATGGCCCGCACCGGCCTGATGGGCGGCATGCTGGGCGGCGCTGGCGCGGGCGCGGCCTCGGCGTCTTCCGCGACGCAGTCCCTCGCCATCGGTGAGGCCGACTACAACGCCTTCGAGGCGCTGCTCGTGAACGTGCAGGCCGCCTACAGCGCCGGCGACCTCGCCAAGCTGCGCAGCCTCGTGACGCCCGAGATGCTGGGCTACTTCTCCGAGGAGCTGTCGGCCAATGCCAGCCGCGGCGTCGAGAACAAGATCGACGCGGTCAAGCTGGAGCAGGGCGACCTGTCCGAGGCCTGGAGCGAAGGCGCGATGGAGTATGCGACGGTGGCCATGCGCTTCAGCATGATCGACGTCACCCGCACCGTCGCCGACGGCCGCATCGTCGAAGGCAACGCCCAGGTCCGCAGCGAAGCCACGGAAGTCTGGACCTTCCTGCGCAGCCGCGGCGGCAACTGGATCCTCTCGGCGATCCAGCAGACCTGAGCGTCGTCTCGGAAAAAATACGGATCGGCCGGCTTCATGCCGGCCGATTTCGTTTGGGCGGCCCGCCGTTTGCTCAGAGATGCTGTCGCTGGGAAGGGAAGGAAACGAACATGACTCGCCTGACACGAAGGGCCGCCCTCGCGGGCACGGCACTCCTGCCGTTCGCCGCCGCCGCGCCGTCGCGCGCGCAGGCGAAGTTTCCCGACAAGCCGATCCGCCTGATCATCCCGTGGGCCGCCGGCGGCCCGGCCGATGCCGGCTTCCGCATCCTGGCCGAGTCGGCGGCGAAGAAGCTGGGCCAGCCCGTCATCGTCGACAACAAGGGCGGTGCGGCCGGCGTGCTGGGCGCGCTGGCGCTGCAGGATGCCAGGCCCGACGGCTACACGATCAGCCAGATGCACATGAGCGTGCTGCGCCAGCCGATGCTGAACGCCTCGCTCAAATACGATCCGATCAAGGACCTGACCTACATCCTGCAGATCACCGGCTTCGTCATGGGCGTGGTGGTGCGCCCCGACGCGCCGTGGAAGACGCTGCCCGAGCTGCTGGCCTATGCGAAAGCCAATCCCGGCAAGCTGAACTGGGGCACGCTCGGCGCCGGCTCGACCCAGCACCTGGCGATGGAAAGCCTCGGCCTGCAGCAGGGCCTCACCTGGACGCACGCGCCCTATCGCGGCACGTCCGACACGCTGCGCGCGCTGATGGGCGGCGAGATCGACTTCGCCTCGGAATCCTCGGGCTGGGCGCCGCTGGTGATGGCCGGCAAGCTGCGCCTGCTCGCGGTCTTCACCGCCAACCGCGCCAAGCGCTTCCCCGAGGTGCCGACCGTCCAGGAACTCGGCCTCGAGATCGCCGTCGACAGTCCCGGCGGCCTGATCGGGCCGAAGGGCATGGACCCCGCCGTGGTCAAGATCCTGGCCGACGCTTTTCGCGAGGCCGCGGGCGAGCCCAAGCATCTCGAGTTTTTGGACAACATGGACCAGCCGCTGCTGCTGCTCGACGGGCCGGCCTATCAGGCGAAGATGGCGAAGACGATGGAGCAGGAGCGCGTGCTGCTGAAGAAGCTGAATCTGCTGGCGACGTAACGACGGCGAGCCCCACCAATCACCTCACCCTGAGGAGCGGCCGCAAGGTCGCGTCTCGAAGGGTGGGCACGAGCACCGCGCCTGTTGCCGATCCTTCGAGACGGCTGCTGCGCAGCCTCCTCAGGATGAGGTTGTGCGGGTAACTCTATGACCGCAACAACGCCCCATACCCCTCGACCGGCGTGCGGATGCCCGTCATCCGCAGGCAGTGCCACAGGCTCGCCTGGTTGGCGCTGATCACCGGACGCCCGAGGTCGCGTTCGAGCGTCTCGAGAATCCCGACGCAGCGAAACCCCGTGCCGCCGATCAGCACGCCGTCGGCCTCGGGCGGACAGGCCTTGCGGATCTGGGCGTAGAGCGGCTCGATCTCCTGCTCGAAGCCCATGCCCTGCGGATAGAGATCCCTGGGCGGCACGTCCCGCCACTTGCGGCCGGGATCGAGCCTCAGATGGCCGACCGGCGCCAGCCCGTGATCGCCATAGTAGCGCAGCGCCGCGGTCACCGCGTCGTCGGCGAACCATGGCGGCAGGACGAGGAACGGCCGCTTCACGCCCGAATGGCGCAGCGCCGCCTGCGTATCGAGGCCGTTGGTCGTGACCCTGGCCTCGTCACCCGCGATGCCCGATCGCACCACCGACGACAGCGCCGCGACGGTGGCCTCGTCCCAGCCCTTGCCGCCCATGACGCTGCTCGACGTATGGGCGAAAACGACGGCCTGCAGCTTCATGGCCGAGAACTGCTTGGCGCCGCGCGCCAGATCGTCGGCGAGGTCGACGCCGCTGCGATCCTCGCGCCACTTGGCCCACGGAGTCGAGGCCGTAACCCGCGCCGCATGCACCGACACGCCCGGCGGCGCCATCGCCCACCACTCGGCCTCCGGCACGGCTTCGTTGCCGACGATGAACAGCCCGATGCGGGCCCGCCAGCCCCAGTTGTCGTGGTGAGTCATGTGTTGCCTTTCGATCAATATTCCCGTCGAGGCGTGGGATCAGAACCCGTAAAGAACCTTCGGATTGTCGACGAGGATCTTCTGCCGCACGGCCGCGTCCGGCACGCAGCGGAAGAACAGCCGCAGCAGATCCGCCTCCTGCGGGATCGCCTCCGCGGCGTGCCCGACATGCGGCCAGTCGCTGCCCCAGACCAGCCGGTCGGGATTGGCGGCGACCAGCGCCTGCATGAACGGCGCGGTGTCGTCGTAGGCGGCGCCCGGCCCGGCGCCCTGGCGGGTGTTGCGGTCGGCGCCCGAGAGCTTGCACCAGTAGCGGCCGGTCTTCAGCCGCTCGCAGAACCAGCGGAAGCCCGGGGTGTCGACGCCCTTGTCGGCCATGGTGCGGCCCATATGGTCGATCACGAAGTCGAACGGCATCTTCTCGAGCGTCGGCGCCAGCTCCATCAGGTCGCCGGTCTCGACCCAGAGCTGCACGTGCCAGCCGCGCGCCCCGAGGCGCGGCGCCAGCGCCAGAAGGTCGTCGAGGCTCATGCCGCCCGAGGAGACCGGCTTGCCGTCCTGGCGCAGCAGGTTGATGCGCACGCCCTTGAAGCCCGCCTCGCTCAGCTCGTCGAGCCGGCGCTCGCTCACCTCGGGCTTCAACAGCGCCACGCCGCGCAGCCGGTCGCGATGGCGCTGCAGCGCGTCGAGCGTCACCTCGTTGTCGCCACCGGCCGCCAGCGCATGAACGATCACGCCGCGCGCGATGCCCAGCCGGTCCCACAGCGCCAGCAGCGTCTCGACCGGCGTCGCCTGCAGCGGCGAGAACTTGCCGCCAGAGACGGCGGGGAAGCGGTCGTAGGGACCGTAGACATGGACGTGGCAGTCGGCGCTGCCGGCGGGGAGGGCGAAGCTTTCCTGGGTCATGCGGCCACTCTAGTGACTTTCCGGACAGGAGAGAATCAAGCGGTCCCGCCGACTCCGACCTCACCCTGTGGGGCGGAACCGAACCGAACTCAATCGATTCAAGCCCTTACCCGACCCAACCCCCAAAACCTCATCCTGAGGAGGCCCGAAGGGCCGTCTCGAAGGATGGGCGACAGGCGAGGTGCGCGTTCCCATCCTTCGAGACGCGCCGCTTGGCGGCGCTCCTCAGGATGAGGGGGGAGGAGAAGCGCGATTCGACGTTCATGCCGAGCCACCCAGCCAACGGGTAGTGTCATCTCCGATGGCCTCCGCGTCATCTGGTGTCACGGCTGGCACAAAAAGGGTGCGACACTCATTTCGAATGTTTCGTTTGTTTCGTTTATTTCGATTGTCCCGCCTCCCGAGGACGCCCCGGACCGAGCCCGGCCCGCGAAACCACGAAAGGAACACAGGCCCGCAACCCGCGTTGTCGTCTACGCTTTTCGACCCTCGATCCGTCCTCATGACCCTGGAGTCAGCCCCTCCCATGAAGCCAACCGCCCTCATCCTCGGCCTCGCCGCCACCTTCGCCGCCGCCGGCTGCGCCCAGTTCGACCAGGCGATGGCCCCGCCGCCGCCCAGCGCGCTGTCGCAGCCGATCCAAGCCGCCGAGATCGAATGGTCCAAGAGGAGCGGCAGCAACACGGTGAGCGGCATCGCGACCATGAAGGCGGGCGACACGACCCACACCTGCGCCGGCCAGGCCGCCAACCTCGTGCCTGACAGCGCCTATGCCCGCGCCCGCATGACGGCGATCTTCGGCAACGACACGCGCGGCACGCGCGCCTCGAGCCAGGGCCCGGTGAAGTTCGACCGCGACGACCCGCTCTACGTCTCGTCCCTGCGCCGCACCACCTGCGACGCCTCCGGCAGCTTCTCCTTCCCGCGCGTCCCCGACGGCGTCTGGTACGTCACGACCGCCGTGAAGTGGGACGGCCCGGGCGACCGCGCCGAGGGCGGCTCGATGATGAAGCGGGTGGACGTGCGGGGCGGGAAGCTGGTGAAGGTGACGTTGCCTTAGGAGAGCGGACGAACACTGCCGAAAACAATCTCTTGGCCATTGCCACTCGATTACACTGGTTCCTCGGTCGCGCTAAGCGTGACCGTTGGGTTGCTTTGCCGGCTTTTTGGGGTCGGAGATCTGCCCGTTGTCGTGAGCTTCTGCGATCTTACCCAGCAACGCGTGACTGGCTCGACTCCGCGCTGCTATTTTTTTCGGGCCTATGCCTATCGCTTGAAATGTCTGCCACTTGACGGCACAGCGGAACTCCGCAGCGTGGACTGGTCCAGATTGAGTGAAAGCGTAAGTGGGTAGCGCTTGTCCGTACTCTTGGGCGACCTCTTGTAAGAGTTGGCTATATTGAATAGTCGGATCAAAGTGCGATCTTCCGACAGCCAAACGAACCGCAATATCTCTCGGCTTTGCAGTTACTCCGCCTCCAGATGTTATTGCAGCGTCGAGCAGTTTGTCGGTAATTGCCTCCATGGCTGTGATAAACATTGCGGGTCCATTTTGTACAAACAGCGCACCGACAACGGCTTGAGTTAGATCTTTGAGCAACTTACCGTTCGTAGCCGGAGGTAAGCTCGCAGCGATTCTTAGTTCATTAACGAGAAGGTGCTCTGGCGCAAGTTGAAGGCACACACGCACTATGACGCCAATATTCGTCACTTTTCGCCTTAGTGCGGCCTGGGTGAGTGCAAATATGATGGCGCGAGCGCCCAGCGCTTCGATAGCGGTGAAATCGAAGTAGTATTTTCTGTGGCTAGCAGTGTCGCGATCGACCAGAGCAACAAATCCAAGTTCTGAATTCATCTCCCAGTTTAAGTGGGTACGGTAGGCATTTCGGATCCTTTCTTCTAGTTCAGCCTCTAGATGCACTTTGGGCTTGAGTAGCCAAGGACCTCGCTCGCGCATCCGCGCGATCATTTTGGTGCGGCGCGTCTCAATTATTCTCGCCCAGGTCGGGCTCCGACTCAGAATCGTTAGAGCCCTAGAAGCAGCCATCTTTTCCGCGAGCGACTTGGTGTCGCCGCGACCTTCGACGTCGACAATTCTTCCGATTGCCAGCCGACAAGACCAATCTGGCTCGTGAGCGCTGCCACTATTTTTGTAATCAGAGTACGTTAGGCGACCTCCGTTTTGCTGAAGGACCTCCTGAAGTTCAGTCTTCAAATCCTTGTATGCCAAGACACTGACTACATCTGTTCCGAAAATATCCAATGGATTCCAAAACTGTTCAATTATCTCAAGGGAGACAGGCAAACCTTCGGTTTCAGCTATGGCTGCAAACAAGCATTCGCTTGCAGATGAGAAAGCAGCCCTCCCCCCAGTAACATCTCCCGGACCAAGCACTAAGGAGCCGAGAAAGTTTTGATCCCACAAGACGCGTAAGAGATCTCTGTCGCGCACTGCCCCTATGAGTTCTGCAGTTGCGGAGGGGCCGTATCGACGCATGATTCCTGCATTAATTGCGATACACATAAGGGCAAGCTCAAAGAGTGCCTTGCCTGTCATTTGCAAAGCTTCCGATTCGCTTGGGCTAACAATATCTGCGAAATGCGTGCCCTCAGTTGACTCGCGAGCACCTGCAATTGTTTGGATTGCTCCCATATGAAGTACGCTTGCAACGTAGTGGCGGTGGCCTTTGTGGACTTGAAGATCAAACCTATTCTTCAAGATTTCAAGAAAGTCGGTGGCGACATTGTTCGCTCGCACAACGAAAGTTTCCGCCTGGAAAGTAGTTTTGTCAGTTGAAGCCGGTTCGATTTGGCCTGTTAAGCGCTGCAACTGATTGATCTCTAGGTCGACGGTTTTGCCGGCTTCAGCTTCGACTATCTGAGCGGTATCGGATGCAGGGTCGCTAACAGCGCTCACCGCTGTTGAAGGCGACTGATAGAAGTGTTCGTCTTGAGCTGGCAGGATGCGCGTTGTGCGTACGAGTCGATACAATTCGGCGCGCGCCTGCTTGAATAGGTCGAGCGTGGCGGGGCGGGAGCCATCCCAGTATCTGGCTGCTTCATCTAGGATCGCTTTTAGTGAAGCTCGATCACTGACCTCGACAACAGCTTCGTAGTTCCGTTCAAGTCCTGAGAAAGTTAGGTTCGATGAACCAATGTAAGCAACCTCTTCATCGAACACGAAGATTTTTGCATGTAGGCGATTGTCGAACCGGATATCTCTGGCTAGCGTCGTGCCGCTGCTGAAGGGAGATAAGCCGAACGCCGCGTCGATATCCGATGCACCACAAGCAAAGTCACCCACCTTGCAGCGCGTTACGGTCTTTACAATCACCTCCTGTGTGGAAATCACGGAAAGTAGTCCGTTCACTATGTTCGTTTTGATGAACGGCGAAATCAGCAGAATTGAGCTGCGGGCAGCTCGAGTTCTTTCCAGCAGGCGATTCTTCCAAGGGGTCAGTATTAACTGCACAAGAATCTCATGAGTGGGGAAATGATCTTGATTATAGGCAGAATTGGCGAGTCAAATGCATCTCCGGTTGTAGACCCTTTCCGTATTTTTTGATCGGACCTGCTCTATCTAACCGCACCCACTCGTGATCGCCCGCGACGCATCCGTCTGGCCGGAGGGCTACATACCAACCTCATGCCGCACCTAGAGTTGGACCTTCGATCTGCCGCCGTCCGTGTTGTGGCCGCTGCTGGCCGACGCCAACCGCTTCAACGAGGCGATGGGCCTGCCGCCCTACGTGCTGGAGGAGACGCCGCAGCCTAATGGCACGGTGCTGCGCTGCGGCAAGGTGGCGGGGTTCACCCTCAAATGGGAGGAGAAGCCCTGCGAGTGGGTGCTGGGCCGGCATTTCCAGGTCTCGCGGGTCTTCTCCAAAGGGCCGTTCCGCCGCTTCGGGCCGGTGGTCGATCTCTCGTCCGACGGCAAGGGCGGCTCAGTGGTGTGCTACGCGCTCGAATGGGAGCCGCTCACCCTGATGGGCCGCCTGTTCGGCCGGCGGCTGGCTGAGAAGGCGATTAACCTTGCCCCGAAGGCGCCTATGCCGATGCCCGCATAACCGCGATCGTCGGCAACGGACCCGCACCTCTAGCCTAGGTCCGTTGAAATTCGACCGCGACGACCAGCTCTATGTATTGACCCTGCGCCGGACCACTGACGCCTCCGACAGCTTCTCGTTCCCGCGCGTCCTCGACGGCGTCTGGTATGTCACGACCGCCGTGAAGGGGGGGGCAGCCCCGGCGACCGCGCCGAGGGCGGCTCGATGATGAAGCGTGTGGACGTGCGGAGCGGTAAGCTGGTCAAGGTGAGGTTGCCCAAAGGCAGGGCAACAGAGAATGCAAATTCTAATCGACCAGGACTGCGAAAAGTTTGACGCCCTAGAAACAACCGTTCACGATGTTACCGAAGGTTGCAATAGGTGAGGCGTTGTATGTCCCAAGTACCGGCGGAATACTCCGCGAAGGATTTCTTTATTGAGGACCTGCCACGCACCCTGTTTCCACTATCTACAAACAAGATATTGGTTGAGAATGGAGCGGCGGAATTGCTCGCCTTTGCGGCGAAGCTTGTCGGCGGTGGAGGTTCTTTTCTCCCGCAGAGGCGAGTGTATGCAAACAAGGACGCATTGCATCTTCGCCGAACCGTGAAGCTGGACGCCGTAGCAGAATTTTTCTTATATGATCTGATTTATCGAAATCGATCCTACTTCAGAAAACCATTTAGCGCAGCGCGCCAGCATTTTGGCTATCGCTTTGAGAAGGGAATGCCTGTCGCTCCGTCGAAAAGCTATAGCGATTTTAAGCAAACCATAGCGACTAACACGCTCATGACGGCCGAGTTTATTGGTTTCGATATCGCATCATATTTTAATAGCGTCTACCACCACGACTTAATGGCATGGTTTTCTAGCCTTGGAACGCCAGCAGATGACGTTGAGGCGTTCGGAAAATTCTTTCGCGAAATTAATGCGGGGCGCTCGCTCGATTGTCTTCCTCAGGGACTCTATCCGGCCAAAATGATTGGAAGTGAGTTTCTACGTTTCATTGAACAGTCATCGTCGATAAGGGCGGAGAGCATCGCCCGCTTCATGGACGACTTCTATCTGTTCGATGATGACAAGAATGTACTTCAGTCCGATTTTGCTGAAGTGCAGCGTCTCCTTGGTTTGAAAGGATTGTCGGTTAACGCAAGCAAAACGGATACGGGTGGAACACCGAAGACTGGAGAGGCCGAGGGAAACATCAGTGAACTCAAGATGCGCCTGCTTAAGCGCCGACGGCATCTAATTGTATCCCACTATGAAATTGAAGATGAGCCCGACGATGACAGCGACGCAAGTGAGCCGCTGGACGAAGAGGAGATTGAGTTTGTGCTCTCATTGCTGGATGCGGATCAACTTAGTGAAGAGGATGCGGAGCTAATTCTCATTGTGATGCGGAATAATGTGGACCGGATTGAAGAGCATCTGCAGTTATTCGCTGATGGCTTTCCCCATCTTGCGAAAAACTTCCACGGCTTGTGTGCGGACGCACGAGACAAAGACGCCGTTGCGCAAATCGTGCTCGATGTAGTGAGGGCAGGCAAGCATATTGGAGAGTATCAGCTGTTCTGGTTTGGCATGATGCTCGAAGGTTACCTGATCAATACGAAGCTTGGCTCAGAGTTGATCGAGGCGCTCTATAAGCATCAAAGCGCTACAGACATTTCTAAAGCCAAAATTCTTGAGATTCCGGATCTTCGGTTCGGGCTACCTGAAATGCGAGAGGCATTTCTTCGTGAAGGGCGCTCCGATTGGCTTGCTTGGTCGTCTGCGGTTGGATCTCGAGCAATGAAAAAATCAACGAGGAACTATCTCTTGGACTATTTCGCCAATGGATCGGACATGAACCAACTCATCTCAAACATAGTAAAAAATGTCTGAAAAAATGGTCCACGGGCGCTCCTAAAAACGCAATTCGTTAGTCTTCGGTAAAAAAGTCCTCGTCAAGTTTCTTGACGTAAACGGTTTCATGAACTCTCACGCCAACATTGTAGAGAAACATCAAGCGAGTGAGGTGTTCCCCGTCAATTAGAACCAGCTTTACGGGCACCTTTTCAGCAAATTGTCGAGCGGCAGGCGAAAAGCCAGAGGTGGTAACAAAGACCCCCTTGTTTGCTTTCGCTGCAGCAACTGCACCGTAAAAGGCCTGAACGTCGGGAGATCCAATTTTGTTTTCTGCCTTGTAGCGTTTGGCTTGAATGTACACGCGGTCAAGGCCCAAGGCGTCCTCGTCAATTACGCCATCGAGCCCGCCATCACCGGACTTTCCAATTGTCTTGCCTGCGTCTTCTCGGGCGCCTCCGTAGCCCATTGCTAGCAGAAGCGAGACAACAGCAGACTCAAAGAAGGACGGCGCTGTTGTCATTAAGCGATCAAGCAATTCCGCCCTGAGTTCATCAGCCAACTGCTTAACGGTACTCTTTAGCACCTCGTCAGGAGTTCCTCCTGACGATGTTGTGGTGACATCTAACGCAATACTCGCCGGAGCAACTCCCTCGGCGGAGTTATTCGGTCCAGCATGAAAGGCGAGAAACTCGGGAAATTGCGAAAGGAATTGAATGTTTATCTTAGGTGGTGGGTTGGCCAACACACTCTTGCCAAGCTGGGTAATTCTGAAGTGAGCGTGCTTCGTTCTTTCCACGAGTCTGGCATGGGAGAGATATGATTTGGCCCAATGGGTCCGATTGGAGATTACGGTCTGCTTGCCACTGGGTAGAAGTTGTTGGCGTTCCTCGGGTGTCAAGTTGAAGCGGTCAGCCATCTTGTGGACTACGTCTCCGATTTTGACTTCGCCATTGGCCGATTCTTCGAGGACCGGGAGCATAAGGGTTTGATAGTCGGGTATCGGCACCAAGCACTCCCATTTTCGATAATTATATCCAGATTTTCATTCTGCCATCACTCAAGCTGCTACGAGAATGGCTATCGGTATGCTTGGTAGTCCGTGAACCGCCTGCCGTTCGGCGGCGCGATGGTAGCAACATTCTGTGCTTGCCCTTGGATGTGCAGCTGCTTCTCTTGAGGGAGTTGCGGGTATGGTGGGTATCTGCTCAGTGCTCGATTTCCGTCGCCGCCTTAGGCCTTCACCCACCCGTGATCCCCCACCCCTGATCCATCCGCCCGCGTGCTACAGTACCAACCCCATGCCGCCCCTCTCGCGCCGCACCTGGAGCTGGACCTTCGATCTGCCGCCGTCCGTGCTGTGGCCGGTGCTGGCCGACACCAACCGCTTCAACGAGGCGATGGGCCTGCCGCCCTACCGGCTGGAGGAGACGCCGCAGCCCAACGGCACGGTGCTGCGCCGCGGCCGGGGCAAGGCGGCGGGGTTCACGCTCGAATGGGAGGAGAAGCCCTACGAGTGGGTGCTGGGCCGGCATTTCAACGTGTCGCGGGTCTTCTCCAAGGGGCCGTTCCGCCGCTTCGGGCCGGTGTTCGATCTCGAGCCCGACGGCAAGGGCGGCTCGGTGGTCCGCTACGCGCTCGAATGGGAGCCGCTCACCCTGATGGGCCGCCTGTTCGGCCGGCGGCTGGCCGAGCAGGCCGGCGCCGCCGTTGCTGCGCGCGTCCTGGAGGCCGTGTCCTTCCTCAAGGGCCAGCGCGACACGACGTTCGAGTTGCCGCAGCCGACGCTGCCCGAGGGCGCCTTCGAGCGCGCGGCGGCGATGGCGGCGGAGATCGACCGCAGCCCCTACGGCAACGGGCTCGGCAGCGTGCTGACCGGCACGGTGCTGGGCGGCATGGCGGGGGACCTCGCCCATCTCAAGCCCAAGCGGCTGGCGCGCCAGATCGGCGTGGCGCCGCGCGCCGCCATCGAAGCCTGCCTCGCCTCGGTGCGGGCGGGGCTCCTGACCATGAGCTGGGACCTGCTCTGCACCAACTGCCGCGGGCCCAAGCTCTCGGCCTCGGCCCTGTCGGAACTGCCGCGCGGCGCGCACTGTCCCTCCTGCAACATCGATTACGACCGCGACTTCGAGAAGAACGTCGAGCTCACCTTCGCGCCCGCGCCCTCGGTGCGGCCGTTGATGGCGGGCGGCTTCTGCCTCTCGGGCCCGATGGCGACGCCGCATGTCGCGGTCCAGCTTCTCCTGGCGTCGGGCGAGCGGCGGAGCGTTTCGGTCGATCTGCCGCCCGGCCGCTACCGGCTGCGCACGCTGCATCCCGGCGGAACGGTCGATGTCGAGCATGAAGGCGGGCCGTTCCCCGGCCTGCGCGTCACGGCGTCGGGCGTCGAGGCTTTGCCCGCGTCTTCGGGCGAGGCGGGAACCATCGAGTTCGTGAACGAGGCGGGCTTCGAGCTGGCGGCGCTGATCGAGGACCGGAGCTGGACGCGCGAGGCGCTGACCGTGCCGGAGGTGATCTCGCTGCAGGCCTTCCGCGACCTGTTCGCCGCCGCGACCCTGCGTCCGGGCGACGAGGCGGGGGTGAGCCAGGTGGCGCTGCTCTTCTCCGACCTGCGCGGCTCGACCGCGCTCTACGAGCGGCTGGGCGATGCCGCGGCCTACAACGTCGTGCGCGAGCATTTCGCGCTGCTGGCCGCCATCGTGCGCGACCATGACGGCGCGGTGGTGAAGACCATCGGCGACGCCGTCATGGCCTCGTTCGGCGATCCCGCCCACGCGGTGCGCGCGGCCCTTGCCATGCAGGCCCGCATCGCCGACCAGGATCTGTCTCTCAAGCTCGGCGTCCACATGGGCCCCAGCGTGGTGGTGACCCTGAACGACCGGCTCGACTATTTCGGCTCGACCGTGAACATGGCCGCCCGCCTGCAGGGCCAGAGCGACGGCGGCGACGTGGTGCTGTCCCGCGCCGTGGCCGACGATCCCGCCGTCCAGACCGTCATCGCCGACGTGTCCCGCCGCGAGGAAGAGGTCGCGCTGAAAGGCTTCGACCGGCCGGTGGGGTTCGTGCGGCTCGGCCCTTCCACCTCCGCGCCCCTACAGACAACCCTCTCACCCTGAGGAGGCGCGAAGCGCCGTCTCGAAGGGTGGGCACGCGCACCCCGTCCGTTGCCCATCCTTCGAGACGCGGTCCTGCGGACCGCTCCTCAGGATGAGGTGGGTGGTGCTTGGGTAGCGCGCGCGGCCTCGTCGTTCGCCTTCAGCCCCCAGCTATGACTCATTGGAGCGCGCCCCTACAGACAACCTCCTCATCCTGAGGAGACCTGCGCAGCAGGGCGTCTCGAAGGGTGGGCACGCGCACCTCGTCCGTTGCCCATCCTTTGAGACGCGGTCCTGCGGACCGCTCCTCAGGATGAGGTTCGGAGCAAGTCAACCACCTCATCCTGAGGAGCGCCGCCCCTCGAGTACCTCGGGGTAAACTCCACGGCGCGTCTCGAAGGATGGGCAACGGGCCAAGTCATTCGCCACCTCTTTTCGCGAGCACCCGAAGCGCCCCGAAATCGCCCCTGATCAGGGCCTCCTTCTTGGCTCGCGACCAGCCCTTGACTTGCCTTTCGACAGCGATGGCATCGGTGATGTTCAGAAAATGCTCCGACCAAACAATGACCACCGGCAGACGTTTCGCGGTATAGCCGCCGTAAGCACCGGTATTGTGCTCCGAAAGACGCCGCTCCAGGCCTCGACGCGCCGAGCCCACGTAGTAGCTGCCGTCTGAACAGCGAAGCATGTAGACGTGCGCTCCGTCTTCATTGTCCATGCTTCCAGCGAGCTCGACCTTTGCCCATCCTTCGAGACGCGGCCTGCGGCCGCTCCTCAGGATGAGGGTGGTGGTGGTGGTGGCTTGAGGCGATGGTGGCGTGAGGCCTCACGTCCCGAAGAACGCGCCCATCACCGCGGCCGCCTCGTCGTTGGCCTTCAGCCCCTGCTTCAGGAACCGCGTGAGCGAGAAGAAGCCGTGGATGGTGCCGGGGTAGTTGACGTAGGTCGTCTTCACGCCGGCGTCGATCAGCCGGTTGGCATAGGCGCGGCCCTCGTCGCGCAGCGGGTCGTAACCCGCCGTGAGCACGAAGGCGGGCGGCAGTCCGGTGAAGTCCTTGGCGAGCAGCGGCGACAGGCGCAGGTCGGCGAGATCGGTGCCGGCCGGCACATAGGCCTTCCAGAACCAGTCCATCAGGCCCTTGCTCAGGAAATAGCCCTCGGCGAAGGATTTGCGCGAGCTGCTCTCCTGGCTCGAATCGGTCGCGGGATAGATCAGCATCTGGAAGGCGGGGCCTTGTTCCTTCGCGTCGCGCATCGCCTGGCAGACGACGGCGGCCATCGCGCCGCCCGCCGAATCGCCGCCGACCGCGAGGCGCGCCGGGTCGGCGCCCAGCGCCGCGGCATTGTCGCGGACATGGCGGAACGCGGCGATGCCGTCGTCGATCGGGGCGGGGAAGGGATGCTCGGGCGACAGGCGGTAGTCGATCGAGATCACCTGGCAGCGGCTCCTGTTGGCCAGCCGCCGGCAGGTCGAATCGTGGGTCTCGATGGTGCCGATCACGAAGCCGCCGCCGTGATAGTAGATCAGCGTCGGCAGGCTGCCGGCCTCGACACCCAGAGGGCGATAGCGGCGGTACTTGATCTGGCCGCCGGGTCCGGCGAAGGCGCCGTCGATGGTTTCGGCGACCTCGGGCGGATCGGCCTCGCTGTCCTCCGACATCTTGTCGACCGCCGGACGGCCGATCGCGTGCGGCAGGGATTCGAGCTTCGGCCGGCCGGCCTTGGTGGCCTCCTCCATCAGGTCGAGCAGGATACGGGCTTCGGCGTCGAGCATTGAATTCCTCCGGTTCGTCGGCGCGGAGAGTGCGCGGCCGGGCGCGAGGCGACAAGAGGGTGATCCGGCGAGGCCTTCGCCGGCGTACAACCGGCATGACATCCACCTCGCCGTCCCGCTTCTCCCTGCTCGGCCTCTTCGCGCTGCTGGGCGCCTGCGCCTCGCCGCCGGACGCGCCGGTCGCCAGTGCGGCGCCGCCGCTGGTGCTGGAACAGTTCTTCCCCGGCCGCACGGTAGGCCAAGGCGTGTTCACCAACAGCTGGACCGGCTCGCAGCGCCGCTTCGACGTGGTGATCGACGGCGCCTGGGACGGCAAGACGCTGACCCTGGTCGAGGACTTCGCCTATGCCGACGGCGAGAAGGACCGCAAGACGTGGCGGCTGGAGCGCACCGCGCCCGGCATCTACTCCGGCATGCGCGAGGACGTGGTCGGCCAGGCGCGGGCCTGGACCGAGGGCAAGGTGGTGCGGCTGGAATATGCGGTGAGCCTCGGCGGCTGGACCGTCGACTTCTCCGACGTGCTGGCGCTGAACCCCGACGGCTCCCTGATCAACAAGGCCACCGTCGGCAAATGGGGCATCCGCGTCGGCCGCGTCGAGCTGGAGCTGCGGCGGGCGCCGGGGAGTTAACCAAAAACCCCGTCGTCTCGACCGGAGCCTCGCGCAGCGAGGCGTAGCGGAGAGACCTTCTCTCGACGACTTGCCGGCTTTTCGTGGAGAGAAGGTCTCTCCACTCCGCGCCTTCGGCGCTCCGGTCGAGACGACGGGTTGTTTGAAGGACGAGCCTAAAACTCGACGTCGAGCTCCTCGACTTCCTCGGGTTCGGACTTCGCCGCCGCGGTCCATTCCGTCAGGGCGGGGAAGCGCAGCATCAGGTCGCGATAGCCGGCCGAGGCCTCGTCGAGCTTCACGTTATAGGTGATGAAGCGGGTGCAGACCGGGGCGTACATGGCGTCGGCCATGGTCGGGGTCTTCCCGAACAGATACGGCCCGCCATATTTCTGCAGGCAGTCGCGCCAGATCGTGGTCACCCGCTCGATGTCGGCCTGGGCGCCGCCCCACACCTTGAAGCTCTCGTGACGGACCTTGAGGTTCATCGGCAGGGC
Source organism: Reyranella sp. (assembly GCF_965228225.1). Taxonomy (GTDB): domain Bacteria; phylum Pseudomonadota; class Alphaproteobacteria; order Reyranellales; family Reyranellaceae; genus Reyranella. The sequence continues at coordinate 329,646 of NZ_OZ245801.1, forward strand.
CGAGCGCAGGTTGGCGAAGCCGGAATGCATCTCGCCGCAGACCGCCCGGCAATGGGCGCGCGCTGCCGGATCCGTGGGCAGCAGGCCGGCCTCGGGCTTGGTCTCGTGCAGATATTCGGCGATCGCCAGCGTGTCCCAGACCTTGACCGGCCCATCCTCCAGGGAGGGCACCAGGAACGAGGGAGACAGCAGCAGCAGCTCCGCGCGGGTCGAGGGATCGTCCCACGGTGCGACCCGCTCCTCGAAATCGAGGCCGGCCATCCGGCAGAGAAGAAAACCTCTCAGTGACCAAGAGGAATAGTTTTTGCTACTGATGGTGAGCGAGGCCTTGGCCATGGACTCCACCCCTCCCGGTTGGTGGGACTGTCTGTATCTTAGGTGCCCGTTAACATGCAAATACCGAGCCGGTCGCCCTTATGCTTTATGCGATGTATCAGACCGCCGCCGACATGATGCTCCCGGTCCGCCTCTGGGCGACGGCGGCAGGGCAGACCCTTTCCAGCGGGGGAGGAAGTCCGACGCCCGACAGCTGGCGGGCGGCCAGCGCGCTGTGCGAGATGACGACGCGGGCCACGCTCAGCCATCGCCGGCCGTCCTTCGGCATCACCGAGGTGCCCTACGGCAACCAGACGGTGGCGGTGCGCGAGGAAGAGGTCTTCGCCACGCCGTTCGGCACCCTGCTGCGCTTCGCCAAGGTGGGCGTGCCGCCGCAGCCCAAGGTGCTGCTGGTCGCGCCTCTTTCGGGGCATTTTGCGACGCTTCTGCGCGATACCGTGCGCGTTCTGTTACCGGACCATGACGTCCACATCACCGACTGGGCCAATGCCCGCGACGTCGGCATCTGGAACGGCCGCTTCGGCTTCGACGAATATGTCGAGCACCTGATCAAGTTCCTCGAGGTGATGGGCCCGGGCGCCCATGTCATCGCCGTGTGCCAGCCCTGCGTGCAGGCGCTGGCGGCGGTGGCGATCATGGCCGAGGACGACAATCCGGCGCAGCCGGCCAGCATGACCCTGATGGCCGGCCCGATCGACACCCGCGTCAGCCCGACCAAGGTCAACGAGCTGGCGATGGGCAAGCCGATCAGCTGGTTCGAGCAGAACCTGATCCATCGCGTGCCGCTGCGCTATCCCGGCGCCACGCGGCGGGTCTATCCCGGCTTCATCCAGCTCACCGCCTTCATGAGCATGAATGCCGAGCGCCACATCAAGGCGCAGGCCGACCTCTACAAGCACCTGGCCAAGGGCGAGACCGAGCAGGCCAAGACCATCAAGGACTTCTACGACGAGTATTTCGCCGTCCTCGACCTGACCGCCGAGTTCTACCTCGAGACCGTGCAGTGGGTGTTCCAGGAGCACCGGCTGCCCAAGGGCGAGCTCGAATGGAAGGGAAGGCGGGTCGATCCCAAGGCGATCCGCCGCACCGCTCTGTTCACCATCGAGGGCGAGCGCGACGATATCTGCGCGCTGGGCCAGACCGTGGCCGCCCACGACCTCTGTTCCAGCCTGCGACCCTACCGCAAGAAGCACTACATGCAGGCCGGTGTCGGCCATTACGGCGTGTTCAGCGGCCGCCGCTGGGCGAACCAGATCTACCCCCTGGTGCGAAACACGATTTTGGCCAACGAATAAAGAGGGCCTCGCCAACGAAGAGCGGGGCTTTTTGAGGCCGGAAATCCGCAGTACATTGCGGGCATGGCCGATTTTCCGAAGAAGACCCTCGCCGACTGGGAAAAGCTCGCAGCGAAGGAGCTGCGCGACCGCCCCGTGGATGACCTCACCTGGATGACCCCCGAGGGGATCCCGGTGAAGCCGCTCTACACGGCGGCCGATCTCGAGCAGATCGAGACGGTGGGCACGTTGCCCGGCTTCCCGCCCTTCACGCGCGGGCCCAAGGCCACGATGTACGCCGGCCGTCCCTGGACGGTCCGCCAGTATGCCGGCTTCTCGACCGCCGAAGAGAGCAACAAATTCTATCGCGCCAATCTCGCGGCCGGCCAGATGGGCCTGTCGGTGGCCTTCGATCTCGCCACCCATCGCGGCTACGATTCCGATCATCCGCGGGTCGTGGGCGACGTCGGCAAGGCCGGCGTGGCGATCGACTCGGTCGAGGACATGAAGATCCTGTTCGACGGCATCCCGCTCGACAAGATGAGCGTGTCGATGACGATGAACGGCGCCGTGCTGCCGGTGCTGGCCGGCTACATCGTCGCCGCCGAGGAGCAGGGCGTGCCGCAGGACAAGCTCGCGGGCACGATCCAGAACGACATCCTCAAGGAGTTCATGGTCCGCAACACCTATATCTACCCGCCCGGACCCTCCATGCGCATCGTGGCCGACATCATCGAGCACACGGCGCTCTACATGCCCAAGTTCAACTCGATCTCGATCTCCGGCTATCACATGCAGGAGGCGGGCTCGACGCTGGTTCAGGAACTCGCCTTCACCTTGGCCGACGGCCTCGAATACGTCCGCGCCGCCAAGGCCAAGGGCCTCGACATCGACGCCTTCGCGCCGCGCCTCTCTTTCTTCTTCTGCATCGGCATGAACTTCTTCATGGAAGCCGCCAAGCTGCGCGCCGCGCGCTTCCTGTGGGCCGAGCTGATCAAGCCGTTCGAGCCCAAGAAGGCCGATTCGCTGTCGCTGCGCACCCATTGCCAGACCTCGGGCGTCTCGCTCACCGAGAAGGACCCGTACAACAACGTGATCCGCACCGCCTACGAGGCGATGGCGGCGGTGCTGGGCGGCACGCAGTCGCTGCACACCAACTCGTTCGACGAGGCGATCGCGCTGCCGACGCCGACCTCGGCGCGCATCGCGCGCAACACCCAGCTGATCCTCCAGCACGAGACCGGCGTCACCAAGGTCATCGATCCGCTGGCCGGCAGCTACTATGTCGAATCGCTGACCGCGAGCCTGGTCGCCGAGGCGCGCAAGCTGATCGAGGAAGTCGAGGCGCTGGGCGGCATGACCAAGGCCGTCGAGGCCGGCATGCCGAAGCTGCGCATCGAGGAGGCTTCGGCGCGGCGCCAGGCCCGCATCGATCGCGGCGAGGAGATCGTGGTCGGCGTGAACAAGTTCCAGCTCAAGGAAGAGTCGGCGATCGACATCCTCGACATCGACAACGACGTCGTGCGCGAGGCCCAGCTGAAGCGCCTGCACACGATCCGTACGACCCGCGACGAGGCCAAGTGCGTCGCTGCGCTGAAGGCGCTGGGCGAGGCCGCCCGCACCGGCACCGGCAACCTGCTCGGCCTTTCCATCGAGGCGACGCGCGCCCGCGCCACGGTGGGCGAGATCTCGTCGGCGCTGGAAGGCGTCTACGGTCGCTACCAGGCCACCATCCGCTCGATCGCCGGCGTCTATGCCGGCGAGTGGGAGGGCGATGCCGGCCTCGACCGCATCCGCACCGACATCGCCGCCTTCGCCGAGGAGGAGGGCCGCCGGCCGCGTCTCATGGTGGTGAAGATGGGCCAGGACGGCCACGATCGCGGCGCCAAGGTGATCGCCACGGCCTTCGCCGATCTCGGCTTCGACGTCGATATCGGCCCGCTGTTCCAGACGCCCGAGGAAGCCGCCCGCGCCGCCATCGAGAACGACGTGCACGTGATCGGCATCTCGAGCCAGGCCGCCGGCCACAAGACCCTGGTGCCCCAGCTCATCGAGGAGCTGGCGAAGCAGAATGCGTCGGAGATCATGGTCGTGGTGGGCGGCGTCATTCCCGCCCAGGATTACGACTTCCTGAAGAAGGCGGGGGTCGCGGCGATCTACGGGCCGGGCACCAACATCCCGGCCGCCGCGGCGGAAATCCTCTCGATCCTGCGCCAGCGCGGCCAGAAGCGCGCGGCCTGACGCGCGCGGGCCCGGTCCGCTCGAGCAGGTCGAGGTGGCTTTGAAGGAAGCGAGGAAGGAAAAGGACGGCAAACCGGCCGGCGGGATCAACGTGCGCGCCGCGTCGCGCACCATCGACCTGTTCGAGGCCTTCGCCACGATCCGCCGGCCGATGACCGTCTCGGAACTGGCGCGGGCGCTCAAGATGCCCGTGTCGAGTTGCTTCTCGATCATCCGCACGCTGGAGGCGCGCGGCTATCTCTTCAACCTGCCGCCCGGCAACAGCTTCTATCCCACCGCGCGCCTGCGCGATGTCGCGGAGGACATCACCAAGGCCGACCCGGTCCTGTCGGTGGTGGGCGGCGCGGTGCGCCAGCTGTGCGACGAATCGCGGGAGACCGCGATGTTCGGCAAGCTCTGCCGCAACCGGGTCATCCTGCTCGCCGTCGAGGTGACCTCGGCGCCGGCACGGTACATGCCCCAGGTCGGCGACCTGCGGCCCGTTCACGCGACGGCCATCGGCAAGGCGCTGCTGGGATCGCTGGGGGAAGAGGAGCTGGAGAAGATCCTCTCGCACGTGACCCTGGAAAAGGTCACGCGGCAGACGATCACCGATGCCGGCCAGCTCCGGAAGGAACTGGCCGCGAGCCGCCGCCGCGGCTGGTACACGAATGTGGAAGAAACCATCTCCGACATGACGTCGCTTTGCGTGCCGCTGACGATGCGCGGCGAGCACTATGCGCTGGCGATCTCCGGCCCCACCGTGCGCATCAAGACGAACTTCAAGGAAAACCTCGAACGGCTGCAGGCCACCGCCGAGGCGATCAGCAGCAACTAGGGTCTTTCCGACAGAGACGGACTCATATCGGACCTTCCAAAAGCACCTCACCCTGAGGAGCGCGACGCAGGAGCGCGTCTCGAAGGGTGGGCACGAGCACTACGTCTGTTGCCCATCCTTCGAGACGGCGCGGAGTTTACCCCGAGGTATCCGAGGGGGGCCTCCTCAGAGTCTGGCCGGAAATGAATTGAATCGATTCAAGCACTTATCTCATCCTGAGGAGCGCCGCGAAGCGGCGCGTCTCGAAGGATGGGCAACAGGCAAGGTGCGCATTCCCACCCTTCGAGACACATCGCTGCGCGATGTTCCTCAGGGTGAGGTTACTGGGGCTGTTCATAAACCCTTGTTTTAGCTGCATTCATTTCCGGCCAGCCTCTCAGGATGAGGTGGTGGGTGCACTCGAAGCAGAAAGACTCTAGCGCGCCGGCTTTCGCGAGATGCGGTCATAGGCCTCCGCAAGCGCGGTGCGATGTTCGGGCGTGTTGTGTCCCAGCGCCTGCATCGCCGCCGAGACTTCGAGCAGATGGTTGATCTGCATGTTGCGTCCCATCCTGAGCAGGCGCTTGGTCATGCGCACGCCGTCGGCCGGATGACGCGCGATGCGCCGGGCCAGCGCCATCGTCTCCTCCATCAGGCTCTCCGGCGTGACGACCCGGCTGACCAGCCCGATCTCGAGCGCCCGCGCCGCGTCGATCGTGTCTCCGGTGAAGGCCAGCTCGCAAGCGTCGGCGAAGCTCAACGTGCGCGGCAGCAGCCAGGCACCGCCGTCGCCCGACACCAGCCCCAGCGTGACGAATGTCTGGGCGAAGCGTGCGGTCTCGGAGGCGATGCGGATGTCGCACATCATCGCGAGATCGCAGCCCGCGCCCATGGCCGGACCGTTGACCGCCGCGATCACCGGCACCTCCAGCGCCTCGAACAACTCGGGCAGTTGCTGGATGCCGCGGCGATAGGCCATGCGCGTGGCCTCGGGCCGCTCCCGGTCGACGAGCGAGGTGCCGTCGAGCATGGCCTTGAGGTCGCCGCCGGCCGAGAAGGCCGAGCCGTTGCCCGTCAGCACGAGGCACTTCACCTCCCGGTCGCGATCGAGCGCGCGGATCGTGTCCGCCACCTCGTCGATCATCGCGACGTCGGTGAAGGCGTTGCGGCGCTGCGGCCGGTTCAGGCGAACGACGGCGATGCCGCCGTCCCGTTCGACCAGGACTGCCGGCTCCATTTCAGACCCTTTCATGACGTGATGAACTGCCAGAGATCGTTAGACGGTGCCGCCATGGCCTGGGCACCCAGCCGCTCGGCCCAATAGGCGAGCGGACCGAACTCGGCGCGCCAGGCCTGGATCGCCGACGTATGGCGATGCAGGTCGTATTCCCAAGCATAGCCCATCGCGCCGTGCACCTGATGGGCCACCGAAGCGCAGTCGCCGCCCGCGAGGCAGGCGTTGATCCGGGCCGCCGCAATCTCGCGACTTGCATCGCCGCTCGCCAAGGCATCGTAGGCGGCGTCGAGCAGAATCCGCGCGGCCGCCAGCTTGCTGGCGGCGCCCGCGATCTGGTGCTGGACGGCCTGGAAGGAGGCCAGCGGCTTGCCGAACTGCTTGCGGGTCGTCGTGTAGCCGATGGCCAGCTTGAGCGCCTGCTCGGCCGCCGCGCAGATCTGCACCGACCGCATCAGCGCGCCGCGCAGCAGCAGCCGGTCCGCCGGCACATCCGGCAACAGGGCCACGGGACGGTGCCGGTGCAAACGCACCGAGTCGCGCGGCTCGCCCGCGAGATTGTGGCCGGGCTGCCTCTCGCATCCATCCAACGTCACGAGCGCCAACCCCTGAGACAGAGGCAGCAGCGCGTGGCCGACCTGGGCGGCCCAGGGCACGCCCGTCGCCAGACCGTCGAGCCGTCCGTCGACCAGCGCGAGACCGGCGCACCCGGCCGGCGCGACGAGGGCCAGCGGGCCGGGCGGCACGGCATGCCCGGCCGCCGCCAGCAAGGCACCGGCCACGGCCGTCTCCGGCAGGGGACAGCGCGCCGCCACGGCAGCGCAGGCATGGATCACGGCAAGCTCGTCCGGCACCTCGCCTCCGGTGCCGCCGAATTCGGCGGCGACGGCGGGCAAGGTGAAGCCGTCTCGCTCGAGCGCGGGCCAAAGGCTTGTCCAGGCATCCGGCGGCGGGACGTCGTTGCCTCTGCCGATCGTCGAAATCGGCGCCAGCGCGCGCAGGGCCGAGGCATGGACGGGACTGTCTTCGATCATCAGCGTAATCCCAGGCCGCGCGCGATGATGCCGCGCAGGATTTCGCGGGCGCCGCCGCGAATGGAGTAGGACGGTGCGTGGAGCAGCGTCTGGGCGACCAGCCTGTTCATCGTATCGGCGCTCCCCGGATCGGGCGCACTCTCGAGTCCGTCGAGGAGAACTTCCCCGACATCCTGTTCGAGGCGCGAGCCCAGCTCCTTCACCAGCGCCGCTTCGAGATTGGGCAGCTTGCCGTCGTTCAGCATCGCGGCGACCGAGACCGAGAGGGCGCGCAGTCCGAGCAGTCGCGCCGTCAGCAGGCCGAGCTTCTCGGCCGGCAAGGCGTGCGCCGTCTTCGCCAGATGCCGCAGCAGGATGAAGGACGACATGAAACGCTCGGGTCCGCTGCGCTCGAAGGCGAGCTCGCTCGTCACCTGTTCCCATCCGTTGCCGACCGTGCCGACCACCCGGTCGTGCGGCACGAGAACGTCGTCGAACGTCACCTCGTTGAACTCATGCTCGCCCGACATGTTGGGGATCGGCCGCAGCGTCAGCCCCGGCGATGCCATGTCGACGATGAGCTGCGACAGGCCGGCGTGCCGCTGCGACTGCGGGTCGGTTCGGCACAGCAGGACCATGTAGTGATTGCGATGGGCATTCGACGTCCAGACCTTGCGGCCGCGCACGCGCCAGCCTTCCGGCGTGGCCACCGCCGCCGTGCGCAGGCTCGCGAGATCGGAGCCGCTGTCCGGCTCGCTGAGGCCGATGCAGAAGAACAATTCGGCGCGGCCGATGCGCGGCAGGAATTCCGTGCGCTGCGCCTCGGTCCCGTAGCGCAGCAGCAGGGGGCCGACCTGCCGTTCGGAAATCCAGTGGGCGCCAACGGGCGCCCCCGCCGCCAGCAGTTCCTCCAGCAGGATGAATCGCTCGAGCGACGATCGCTCGCCGCCGCCATACGTCTTCGGCCAGGTCAGGCCAAGGAAGCCCGCTGCGGCGAGGCGGCGGCTGAACGCGGCATCGAACTGCGACCAGCAATCGGCGCGCGGCTCGCGGGCCGCAGGATCGGACTGGAGGAAGGAGCGCACGCGTTCGCGGAATTCACCGAAGGCGTCGAGATCGGTGTTCCGGTGCGGAAAGGCAATCTGCAGCATGGGACTCCCTAGGCCAGCAGGCCGGCGGTCTTCAGCGCCTCGGCCCGGGCGGCATCGATTCCCCAGCCGGCCAGCACGTCTGCCGGATCGTCCCGCCGCGCCAGCGTCGCCGGCCTGTCATTGCCCGGCATGCGCGGCGCGGGCACCGGCTGCACGATGCCGTCCAGCGTCGTGAAGGAGCGGCGCGCCGCGAGATGGGGATGCGACGGCGCTTCTTCGACCGAGAGCACGGGGGCCACGCAGGCGTCGCTGGCGGCGAACAGCGCCGCCCATTCGTCCCGCGTCTTCGTGAGCAGCTTCGCCGCGATCAGCTGCCGCACGCGCTCCTTGGCCTCGGCCGTCGTGGGCGTGAGATCCGGATGGCCGCGTAATTCCAGTCCCGCGATGTCCGAGAAGATCTCGCGAAAGCGCGTCTCGATCGGCGCCACCGAGAGGTACTTTCCGTCGGCGCAGGCATAGACGGCGTAGTAGGGATCGCTGCCATCCAGCGCGTTGGTGCCGCGCTCGGTCGAGAACAGGCCGGCAGCGTTGACGCCGTAGAAGACCGTCATCAGCGACAAGGCGCCGTCGACCATCGCGGCATCCACGACCTGGCCCTTGCCGCTCGCCCGGGCCTGAACCAGCGCCGCCAGCACGCCCATCGCGATGTAGAGCGCACCGCCGCCGAAATCCCCGACCAGATTGAGCGGCGGGATCGGCGGACCGTCCTTCGCGCCGATGGCATGCAGGGCGCCCGAGAGCGCCACGTAGTTCAGATCGTGACCGGCATAGGCGCTGAGCGGACCGTCCTGGCCCCAGCCGGTGACGCGGCCATAGACGAGGCCGGGACGCCGCGCGAAGCAATCGTCGGGGCCGAGCCCCAGCCGCTCCATGACGCCCGGGCGGAACCCTTCCAGGACGATATCGGCCTTGGCGACAAGATCGAGCGCGAGCGCCTTGCCCTCCGCCGCCTTGAGATCGACGTCGATCGTGCGGCGGCTGCGATAGAGGAGATTGAAGCGCTCCGGCTTGTGCGTGCCGAGCTGGACCTTTGTCGTGCGGTCGACCCGCAGCACCTCGGCCCCGAGTTCGGCCAGCAGCATGGCCGCCATCGGCGACGGGCCGATGCCCGCGAACTCGACGATCCGGACTCCGGAGAGAACGCCCTTGCCGCTCATTTGCCCGCCTTTACGACGCCCGCGGAGGTGAGCGCCTCGATGCGCTCGGGGGAGAGGCCGAGCTCGGTGAGGATGTCCTGGAAGTCGGCGCCCATGCGCGGCGCCGGTCGATCGTGCTGCGGCGGCGTTCGCGACCATTCCGACGGCACGCGCATCGACAGCACGCGGCCCTCGGTCGGATGTTCCTGCTCGCGGAAGAAGCCGACCTCCTGGAGGTGCGGATCCTCGAACACGTCGGCCAGTCCGTAGAGCGGGGTCGCCGGGATGTCCGCCTCGGCCATCACGTCCAGCCATTCGTCGGTGGTGCGCGTGGTCAGGATGTCGGCGACGATGTCGTAGAGCGCGTCGATGTTGCGCGTGCGTGCGCCGATGTCGGCGAACCGCGGATCGTTCTCGAACAGGTCGAGCTTGCCGACCGACCGGAAGAAGCGGCGCCACTGCTGGTCGTTGTAGGGAAGGATCGCGAGATAGCCGTCGCGGGTCGGATAGGGCCGGCGGCTGCGCGAGAGCTGCCGCGCATAGCCCGGCGGACCGATCGGCGGGACGAAGGCATGGCCGCCGATATGGTCGCCCAGCACGACGCTGGCCATGGTCTCGAACATCGGCACGTCGATCCGCTGGCCACGGCCCGAACGCGTGCGCTCGTACAGCGCGGACGCGATCGTCATTGCCGCGTAGAGGCCGACGAAGCGGTCGACCACGGGAAACGGCACATAGCGCGGATCGGCGCCGGTCGACTGTCCGTAGAGCGAGGGGATGGCCGTCATGGCCTGGATCAGGTCGTCGTATGCCGGGCGCTTCGCGTAGCGGCCATGGCGGCCATAGCCGTAGACGCCGACATAGAGCAGCTTCGGGTTGATCGCCTCGAAGACCTCGTAGGTGAGACCGAGTTTCTCCATGACGTGCGGGCGCAGATTGTAGACCAGCACGTCGGCGGTGCGCGCCAGGTCGAGCAGCAATTGCCGGCCGCTCTCGTGCTTGAGGTCGATCGAGATGCTGCGCTTGTTGCGGTTGACCGCCAGGAAGGCGGCACCCATGCCGTCATTGCGGCCCGGACCGATGCCGCGCACCGAATCGCCGCCCGCTGCCTCGACCTTTGTGACCTCGGCACCGAAGTCGCCGAGGAGCTGCGTGGCGAACGGGCCCATGAGCACCGTCGTCAGATCGAGAACCTTCACGCCCGAAAGCGGCATCGTAAACCCCAGAAAACGCGGAACGCATTCCCGGTCCCCTCGGGGGACCGGGAAACTCGAGCGATGTCAGTTCTTCTTGGCGAGCTGGTCGCGATATTCCTTCAGGACCACGCTGCCGGCCTTGCCGCGCTTGTCGAGGTCGGCTGCCCACTGGTCGGCGACGTCGCGCGTCTTGGCGTCGAAGTCGGCCTTCTCGGCGTCGGTGAGGCGCAGCAGGGACATGCCGCCCTGCACGAGGCGGTCACGGTCCCGCACATCGTCGACCATCACCTTCTCGCAGTTCTGGCGGGAGTATTTCTCCGCCAGCGTCGACATCACCTGCTGGACGTCGGCCGGCAGGGACTTCCACTTGCGATCGCTGATGATGTAGCTGGAAATCCAGCCGCCGAAGTTCACGTCGGTCGTGCCGGTCTTCACAAGCGGGTTCAGGTCGTACGGGAACAGGCTGGTGTAGACGAAGTTGATGCCGTCGACCGTTCCGCGCGACAGGGCTTCGCGCACTTCCGGCGTCGGGATCTGCACCGGCACCGCACCCATGCGCTGGATCACGGCGGCCTTGGCCGAGCCGGTGACCCGGATCTTCATGCCCTGCAGGTCCTTCAGCGAATTGATCTTCTTCGCCGTGAAGACCTGATAGGGCGGGAGGTTCTGCACCAGAAGCGGGCGAACGCGGTTGGCGTCGAAGTCGAGCTTGCGAAGCTGGCTGTCCGCGTTGACCAGGTTGTAATAGGCCATGGCGCCGTTGCAGCCGACCGCTTCGGCGAGCGGCAACTCGGCCACCGGCGACAGCGGCATCTTGTCGGGCACGAAGGAGGGCACGACATAGGCCATGTCCGCCACGCCGCTCTGTGTCAGCGACAGCATGTCCTTGGCCTTGCCGAGCTGCTCGGCCGGGTAATACTCGAACTTGACCTTGCCGCCGGTCTGCTTGGTGACCTCTTCCATCCACGGCTTGGTCATGTTCTCGACGACGTAGTGGCCGGCGGGAAACGAATCGGCGATCTTGATGACGATCTGGGCCGAGGCCGTCGCGGCCGAGCCGGCGACGGCGGCGAACGCCAGCAGCGGCATTCCGAAATAGGCGATCTTCATTTAGTTCCTCCTGCTTTCTTCACTGCATGTTGGACGGAAGCCACATCACCAGTCCCGGAACGACCGTCAGCAGGACCAGAATGAGGATGTGAGCAACGACGTGCGGCCAGACGCCGTGGAACACGGTGCCGAGCGGCATGCCCGTCGTTTTCGAGACGACGAACACGTTGAGCCCGACGGGCGGGGTGACCATGCCCAGTTCGGCCGTTACGACGACCATGACGCCGAACCAGACCGGGTCGAAGCCCAGCGCCTTGATGACCGGCAGCACCACCGGCACCGTGAGGATGAGGATGGCCGCCTGGTCCATCACACAGCCCAGCACGATGTAGCCGAACAGGATGATGGCCAGGATGACGAAGGGATCGAGCGGCAGCGCCGAGACCCAGGTCACGATCGAATAGGTCGTGCGGGTCAGCGTGAAGAAATAGCCGAAGATGTGCGCGCCGACGATGATCAGCAGGATCATGCAGGTCGTCCGTGCCGATCGCGAGCAGGCCGACACGAAGGCAGCGGCGCTGAAATTCCCGCTGCGCACCGCAAGGCCCAGCGCCCCGAGCGCGCCGATCGCCGAGGCTTCGGTCGGGGTCGACAGGCCGGTGTAGATGCACACCGTGATCAGGCCGAACAGCAGCAGCATCGGCCCCAGCTCCTTCAGCGAGGCGAGCTTCGCGCGCCACGGAACGGAGACCGCCGTCGGGGCCGCCTTGGGATCGAACAGCACGATCACATAGACGGTGAGCATGATGGCCAGCGTCACGATGAGGCCGGGGATCACGCCCGCAATCAGCAGCTTGCCGACGCTGATGTCGGCGATGACCCCATAGAGAACGAGCGCGACGCTGGGCGGAATAAGCATCGCCAGGGTGCCGGAGATCGCCACGACGCCGCTGGCCAGCCTGGGATCGTAGCCCTGCCGAAGCATCGCGGGCAGGCTGGTCGAGGCCAGCGTGGCGGCGGAGGCGGTGCTGGAACCGGAGATCGCGCCGAACCCGGCACCGGCCAGGGCCGTGGCCATCGCCAGGCCGCCGCGCACGCGGCCGACCCACAGCGCTGCCGCCTCGAAAAGACCGTTGGCGATCCCGCTCAGGATCACGAACTCGGCCATCAGGATGAACATCGGGATCGAGACCAGCTCGTAGGCGCTGACGCTGGACAGCGTCGTCGTCTCGAGGATCCCGACCAGGCTGTCCCAGCCGCCGATCATGAACAGGCCGACCGCGCCGGCGACGGCGAGCGAGAAGGCGACGGGCACGCCGAACAACAGCAGCCCGCCCAGCAGGAGACAGGCGATCAGGACGGGGCTCATACGCCGTGGTCTCCTTCGGCTGCGTCGCGTTCCAGCGTCGCGTCGGATTGAATGACCTGGACCAGCAGGCGCAGCACGAACAGGCCGAGCCCGACCGCGACGATCGTGTAGATCGGCCACGTGACCCAGATGTAAGGGCCGATGATCTCGTCCCCGCTCACGAAGGCATCGAGGGCCTTCACGGCGAAGGCCCCGCAGGCGATCGAGAAGACGGTGGCCGCGAGGACGTTGCCCAGACGGTTGAACGCCGACCGCACCCTCGGAGGCAGCAGCTTGACGAACAGGTCGACGGCGATGTTGCCGTGACAGCGCTGGACGTAACCCAGCGGCAGGAAGAACAGCGCCGCCATCACGTAGAGGCCAATGAATTCGTAGGCCCAGGCGAGCGGCGCGTTGAACGCGTAACGAAGGATCACGTCACACGCGATGATCGCCATGATCGTCACGGTCGCGGCAATTCCGAGGTATCTGGCGCCGTTCTCGCAGGCACGGATGAGCTTGACCAAAGTTCCTCCTCGACGTCCGTTCCCCGGTGTCTTTTTGCTTATTGGATACTCTTTCCGTATTTTGAAAGAATATTCAAACTGGAATCTATGGCGATGCCGCTACGCGGACTCCGGCCGTGTGTGGTTGGTGTCACGCATCGTCGGACCTGCAGACCGTGGTCGGTCGGGTACGGGTTGATCGATCGAGACCGGGCAATCGAAGCGACTCGAGTCCCGGCACATCGAAGCCGCCCGTCACAGTCTTTTTGAGTACGATCGAATCGCCACCACCAACCTCATGCTGAGGAGCGCGCCCTAGGCGCGCGTCTCGAAGCATGGGCACGAGCACTGCGCCTGGTGCCGATCCTTCGAGACGCGGCCTGCGGCCGCTCCTCAGAGTCTGGCCGGAAATGAATGCAGCTAAAACAAGGGGCTATGAACGGCCCCAATAACCTCACCCTGAGGAACATCGCGCAGCGATGTGTCTCGAAGGTGGGAACGCGCACCTTGCCTGTTGCCCATCCTTCGAGACGCGCCGTGGAGTTTACCCCGAGGTACTCGAGGGGCGACGCTCCTCAGGATGAGGTAAGTGCTTGAATCGATTCAATTCATTTCCGGCCAGCCTCTCAGGATGAGGTGGTGCGGGTGACTTGAAGGGGAAAGAGTCCAATGCGCCGTCCTGCTCAGCGAGGAGGCGGTCGACAGGCGCATCGTCAGGGGCAGCCTCGACGTGAGGCTACTTCCGCATCGCCTGGCTTTCGTCCGGCGTCATCGGGCGTTCGCGGAAGGAGAGGATGCGGCCTCGGATCGTGCCGAAGCCGGTCTGCGCCTCGAGTTTGGCGGGATAGCGCATCTGGCTCTGGTCCAGGCGGGCAAGCCATATCCGCATCGGCCGTTCGCGCTCGGTCTCGGCCTCCTTCGGTGCGCTGTCGAACTCGCCGGCCACGCGCTTGGTGAAGATCTCGCAGATGAGGACGTCGCCCTGCGCGCCGGGGATTCCCGCCTTGGCGGCGGGCTCGGTGCCGACCTTCTTGATGATGACGTCGATGCGGCGCTTGCCGTCGTTGGTCTGCACCGTGCGGTCGCAGGCCGCGTCGCCGGCCATGCCGACGCTCAGCGCCGCCGAGAGCGGGTCGAGCGACCCGCGCCGCTGCTCCTCGGAGATGGCGTTCTGCGGCGACGGCGTGTAGGCCGGGTTGTGGCTCTCCTGCACCGTGCTGCCGGCATACTGCGCGACCCAGGTCCGCGGCTTGTCACCCACGACGATCGACAGCGAGCCGGCGGCGGGACGGGCCCCCTGCGGAGAGAAGCCGCCCCAGGCGCGGTTGCGGCCGTCATAATGCATGGTGACGGCACGCAGGACGCCTTCCTTGAAGGTGCGGCTTTCGATGTCGTAGTTGGAGCCGTTGAACTTCGCGGTGAGGTCGATCCGGAAGCCGGACAGGCCCGCGAAGGTGATCTCGTAGGCGATGTCGACCTGCCGCGCGCCGGACGCGGCATCCTGGGCCATCGCCACGCCGGGCACGGCCGTGCTCAAGGCAATCGCTGCAAGGGCCCTACGAAATCTCATGAGACTCCCTTTCCCGGAAGGGCTTACGCCGGCTCGCCGGGCAGGATAGAAGGCCGCGGCGCCCTTCGCCATCCAACATGGTGGCCCAATAAGGCATTTTTCGTTCATGTCGAAACCCGGCTCTGACGGCATTCCCAAGGTGGACGGACCCCGCGCCTGGGGGGTGATCAAGATTCTCGGGCGCCATTTGTGGCCGAAGAATGAACTGGCGCTGCGCGTCCGGGTCCTGATCGCCCTGGTGCTGCTGGTGGTGGCCAAGGTCACGAACGTCTACGTCCCGCTTCTCTACAAGGACGCCGTGGATGCGCTGGGAACGCAAGCGGCGCAGGCGGTTGCGGTGCCAATCGCCCTGATCGTCGCCTACGGGGCCGCCCGCGTGCTGGCGCAGGCCTTCGGCGAAATTCGCGACGCCATCTTCGCTCCCGTAGCCCAGCGGGCGATCCGCAACCTGGCGCTCGAAGTGTTCGGGCATCTCCATGCGCTGTCTCTGCGGTTCCATCTGGAGCGCCAGACGGGCGGCATCAGTCGCGTCATCGAGCGCGGCACGCAGGGCATGGACTTCCTGATCCGCTTCACGACCTTCAACATCCTGCCGACGCTGTTCGAGATCATGCTGGTCGGCGGCATCCTGTGGAGCCTCTACGACTGGCGCTTCTCCGTCGTGACGCTGGTCGTGGTCGGCGTCTACATCGTCTTCTCGATCGTCTTCTCGGAGTGGCGCATCAAGTTCGTGCGCTCGATGAACGAGGCCGACACCGATTCCAATGCCAAGGCGATCGACAGCCTGCTGAATTTCGAGACCGTGAAGTATTTCGGCAACGAGCCGCACGAGGCCCGGCGCTACGATGTCGGCCGCCGGCGCTACGAGGAGGCCGCGATCCGCTCCAGCCGCACGCTCTCGCTGCTCAACATCGGGCAGGGAGCCATCATCTCCGTGGGCCTCGTCGCCGTGATGGCGATGGCGGGCCAGGGCGTGATCGCCGGCACGATGACGATCGGCGACTTCGTGGCGGTCAACGCCTTCCTGATCCAGCTCTACATGCCGCTCAACATGCTGGGCTTCGCCTATCGCGAGATCCGCAATGCGCTGGTCAACATGGAGAAGATGTTCGGCCTCCTCGACGTGCCGGCCGAGATCGCCGACAGGCCGGGCGCGCCCCCGCTCGCCGTGGCCGGGGGTGAGATCGTGTTCGACCATGTCGACTTCTGCTACGAGCCGTCGCGACCGATCCTGCACGATGTCAGCTTCCGCGTGGCGCCCGGCCATACGGTGGCGATCGTCGGCTCGAGCGGCGCCGGCAAGTCGACCATCTCGCGCATCCTGTTCCGCTTCTACGACGTGTCGGCCGGCCATGTGCGCATCGACGGCCAGGACATCCGCGAGGTCCAGCAGGCGAGCCTGCGCGCCGCGATCGGCGTCGTGCCGCAGGACACGGTCCTGTTCAACGACACCATCTACTACAACATCGCCTATGGAAGGCCCGGGGCCAGCCGCGAGGAGGTCGAGGAGGCCGCCCGCCTAGCCCGCATCCACGATTTCATCGTGGCCCTGCCGCAGGGCTACGAGGCCACGGTGGGCGAGCGGGGGCTGAAACTCTCGGGCGGCGAGAAGCAGCGCGTGGCGATCGCGCGGACCATCCTCAAGGACCCGCGCATCCTGCTGTTCGACGAGGCGACCAGCGCGCTCGATACTCGCACGGAGCAGGAAATCCAGCGCTCGCTGGAGGAGGTCAGCCGCGGCCGCACCACGGTGATCATCGCCCATCGCCTGTCGACCATCATCAATGCCGACGAGATCATCGTCCTCGACCGCGGCCGGGTCGCCGAGCGCGGCCGCCACGGTGAACTGCTGGCGCGCAACGGGCTGTATGCCGACATGTGGCGCCGCCAGCAGGAGGCCGCCGCCGCGGCCGAGCGCCGCGTCGAGGAGGCGGCCTCGTTCCGCGCCGAGGGGCATCTGCGTGTCGGCGACTAGCACGCCCGCCACCGGCCTCTGGCGTTCCCTCGTTCCCGTCTTCGCCGCCTGCGCCGCCATCGGCCTGCAGTCGGGCGCGGTGATGCCGCTGGTGCCGCTCGCGCTGGAGCGGCAGGGCGAGGACAAGCTCACCATCGGCATCGTCGCCGCCGCCTGGGCGCTCGGCATGCTCACGACCGGGCCGTACATTCCCCGGCTGGCCGCCCGTTTCGGCGCCGTGCCGCTCATCCTGGCCGCCGTCCTGGCCGGTTCCCTGTGCACGGTCGGCTATACGCTGACCACGGATCCGGTTGCCTGGTTCATGCTCTCCTTCCTGCACGGCGCGGTCGGCGGCGTGCCGTGGGTGGTGAGCGAGATCTGGATGAACCTCGTCGTCGAGGAGAAGCGGCGCGGCCGGGTCATGGCGATCTATGCCGCGATGTTCGCGGGCGGCATGGCGCTGGGACCCTTCGTGCTGCAGATCGTCGGCGTCTACGGGCCGGTGCCGTTCCTGACCTGCGCCGGGCTCGCCCTTCTGGTCGCCCTGCCGCTGCTGCCCTACCGGTACCGGGCGCCGGCGATCCGGCATCACGCCGACAGTGGCTACGGCGCCATCTTCGTGGCGGCACCGCTGGCCATGCTCGCGGCCTTTGCGGGAGGCCTGGGCGAGCAGGTCGCCTTCAGTTTCCTGCCGGTCTATGCGGTCAGCGCCGGCGTCGCGCCGGAGACCGGCGCGCTGTGGCTCTCGGCCTTCGTGGTCGGCAACGTGGCCCTGCAATGGCCGATCGGCTGGCTGGCCGACCATTTCGACCGGCGCGGCGTGCTGGCGGGACTCGCAATGGTCAGTGCGGCGCTGGTGATCGGTCTCACCTTCGTGCCGGCGCAGTCGCTCGCCATCGTGGGCGTCATCATGCTGTGGGGCGGCATCTCGTTCGCCATCTATCCGGTGGGCCTGGCGCTGCTCGGCCAGCGCTTCAACGGCGGCGACATCGCCCGCGCGAATACGGCTTTCAGCCTGATCTATATCGCAGGCGGGCTGGTCGGCCGACCGCTGACCGGCGCCGCCATGGATACGGTTGGCGAGCCCGGCCTCGGCTGGACGCTGGGCTTTTTCTACGCGATCGCCACGGTGGGCGCCTTGCTGGCAATGCGCCGCCGCGGCTGATAAGGCTGGTTGCCGATGAATGCGTCCGCAGCGATTTCCGGCGAGTCGGCCGACCCCCTTCTTGCGCCCCTGCTGGCGGGCAACCGGCGTGCGCTCGCACAGGCCATCACCCTGATCGAATCGACCCGCAGCGACCACCGCGCGCGCGCCGATGCCCTGCTGGCCGAGGTGCTGCCGCATAGCGGCCGCTCGGTGCGGCTCGGCATCACCGGCGTGCCGGGCGTCGGCAAGTCCACCCTGATCGAGCGTTTCGGCCTGTCGCTGCTCGACCGCGGCCGGTCTCTCGCCGTGCTGGCGATCGATCCCTCGTCCAAGCGCGGCGGCGGTTCGATCCTGGGCGACAAGACACGCATGGAAGAGCTGTCGCGCCGTCCGGGCGCCTTCATCCGGCCGTCGCCGGCCGGGATCACCCTGGGGGGAGTGGCGCGCCGCACCCGCGAGACCATGCTGCTGGTGGAAGCCGCCGGTTTCGACACGGTGATCGTCGAGACGGTGGGCGTCGGCCAGTCGGAGACGGCCGTCTCAGACATGGTCGACATGTTCATCGTGCTGCTGCTGCCGGCCGGCGGCGACGACCTGCAGGGCATCAAGCGCGGCGTCATCGAACTCGCCGACCTGATCGTGGTCAACAAGGCCGACGGCGACCTCAAGGCCACGGCCAGGCGCTCGGCCGCCGACTACCAGCATGCGCTGCGCATGCTGCGCTCGCCGACCCCCGGATGGACGCCCGAGGTCACGACCAGCTCGGCCCAGACGGGCGAGGGCATTCTCGAAATCTGGGAGGTCGTCGAGCGCTTCAACAAGGCGGTGGGCGAGACGGGGATCCAGAAGCGCCGCGCCGAGCAGGCCCGCGCCTGGATGTGGAACGAGGTCGGCGAGACCCTTCTGGCGGAGCTGAAGGGGCATCCCGAGGTCCGGCGGCGGGTCGGCGCCCTGGAGCGCGAGGTCGAGGCCGGCCGGCTCACGCCCGCCGCGGCGGCCCGATCCATGCTACAAGCCTTCCATGGCCGCTAAATCCTTCCTCAAGCGGGCGCGCCGCGCCGCCGAAGCCCAGCAGGGGCCTTTCTGGAAGCGCAAGACCCTCGCCGAGATGACCCAGCAGGAGTGGGAATCGCTCTGCGACGGCTGCGGCATGTGCTGCGTCAACAAGTTGGAATACGAGGGCACGGGCGAGCTTGCCCAGACCGACACCTGCTGCCGGCTGCTGGATCCCAAGACGGCGCTCTGCAAGGACTACAAGAACCGCAAGAAGATCGTGCCCGAGTGCATTCAGCTGACCCCAAAGGTGGTGGCCAAGATGGACTGGCTCCCCAGGACTTGTGGCTACCGGCTGGTCCACCTGAAGCAGGACCTCTATTGGTGGCATCCGCTGGTCTCCGGGGATCCGAATACCGTGCACGAGGCGGGGATCTCGGCCCGGGGGCGGGTGATCCCCGAGGATCAGGTCGAGGATATCAGCGAAAGAGTGGTGGACTGGTTCGCTTGACGGGCACCCTTCAGGCCCGTAAAAAGCCGGCCTTCCCGCCCTCCGGCGGGATCGTTTTTTTAGCGGATATCGCCATGCCTCGTCGTTGCGCCCTCTCGGGCAAGTCTGTCCAGTACGGCAACAATGTGAGCCACGCCAACAACAAGACGAAGCGCCGGTTCATGTCGAACCTCCAGGTCGCTTCGGTCCTGTCGGATGCGCTTGGCCATGCGGTGCGCCTGCGCCTGACCCCCCGCGGCATCAAGACGATCGAGCATAATGGCGGCATCGACGCCTACCTGCTCGACACGAACGACAGCAAGCTCTCGCCCGAGATGAAGGTGCTGAAGCGCCGCGTCGTGTCGGCCAAGGGCAAGAAGGAAGCCAAGAAGGCGGCTTAGGCTGAGCGAAGCTCAGCCTCCTGAGCGACAGGACATTGCCTTGCACTGTCCGAGAGCGCCGAAGGACGAACGCCCCTCGTGACCCCTCCGTCGTCGTAAGACGACGACACCTCCCCATTTGAATGGGGAGGGGGCCTATTGAGATAATTCGAACAGCATCAGAATGTTGCGCTGAAGCGGATTGAAATTGTCATCCGATATCAGCCAGAGCAGCGTCTCGCCTTTGGCGCCGCGCGTTGCCGCCAGCCCTTCGAGATTGTCGACCGCATAGGGTGAGGCAAGGCGCGCCAGCTCCTCGGGCTTTACCGTCGCACCGGGTTGGAGCTGGTTGGCGTCGAACCGCATCACCCGGACGCGCACCCCGCGCACCATGTCGAAGGCCCGCTCCAGCGTGGCGAACGAGCCGTCCGGCAGAACTGCCAGCGCCGTCGGCTTGTAATCGGGGATGGTGGCGTAGGCGAAGGCGCTCCAGGCGTAGCGGCCGTCCGCCTCGGGCTTGCCGATCCATCCCGTCACCGTATCGGCCTGCCGGCTGTATTCCTCGCTGATCGCGATCACCGTGCCGTCCGCGAGGGCCGCCATCGCCTCGATGCCGCCGTTGGCGGGCTGGCGGCCGATCTCGGCCGGGCCTTCGACCGGAAGCGGCATCTCCGTCAGCGTGCGATAGCGCCACAGCCGGTGGCGGCGCTCGAAGGCCACCAGCCACGATCCGTCGGGCAGGCGCGCGAACGCCTCCGCATCGGCTTCGGGCTTGCTCTCGATCGGCTTGCCGTCGAGGCCGCGCAGCTGCCCCATCCGGGCATCGTCCAGGCCAACCAGGGTGCCGTTGGCGTCGAAGCGGGGCGTGGCGACCAGCCAGGCACCCTCGTCGGAGATCGAGGTGAGGGTGCGGTTGTCGGGCGTGACGTGCAGGTCAGACAGGCCGCCGAAGTTGCGCAGGCTGGCGCGCATCTCGAGGCCGCCCCGCCAGACGAGGCGGCCGACGCGCGCAGCCTTGGGCTCGTCGATCTTGAGCGTGAGCGGCGAGCTCTCGATGGTGACAGGCTGTTCCTGCGCGCCGGCCGGCGGCGGCGAGACGCCGGCGCAGGCCGCGACGAGCAGGCAGAGCGTGAGAAGGACGCGGTTGGCCACCGGAGGCAGACGTGCGATCAGGCCGCGCGCTTACCGGATTTGGCTCCGAGCTTGCCTGCGCCCTTGCGCGAACCGCCGGCGGCGCGCGTGTCCTTCTTCTCGTCGTCGTCGAACAGGGAGGCGAGCTGCTCCATCATCGTGCCGCCCAGCTGGTCGGCGTCGACGATGGTGACGGCACGGCGATAGTAGCGCGTGACGTCATGGCCGATGCCGATGGCGACCAGTTCGACCGGCGAGCGCGTCTCGATCCAGTCGATGACGTCGCGCAGATGCCGCTCGAGATAGTTGCCCGGATTGACCGACAGGGTCGAATCGTCGACCGGCGCGCCGTCGGAGATGACCATCATGATCTTGCGCTCTTCGGGACGCGGCAGCAGGCGGCTGTGCGCCCACAGCAGCGCCTCGCCGTCGATGTTCTCCTTGAGGATGCCTTCGCGCAGCATCAGGCCCAGGTTCTTGCGGGCGCGTCGCCACGGCGCATCGGCCGGCTTGTAGACGATGTGGCGCAGGTCGTTGAGACGGCCCGGGTTGGCCGGCTTGCCGGCGGCGAGCCACTGCTCGCGGCTCTGGCCGCCCTTCCAGGCGCGCGTCGTGAAGCCCAGGATCTCGACCTTCACGCCGCAGCGCTCCAGCGTGCGGGCGAGGATGTCGGCGCTCATCGCCGCCACCGTGATCGGCCGGCCGCGCATCGAGCCCGAATTGTCGATCAGCAGCGAGACCACGGTGTCGCGGAAGTTGGTGTCGCGCTCGGTCTTGAACGACAGCGCATGCATCGGGTTGGTGACGACGCGGGTGAGGCGCGCGGCGTCGAGGATGCCCTCGTCGAGATCGAATTCCCAGGCGCGGTTCTGCTGCGCCATCAGGCGGCGCTGCAGGCGGTTGGCCAGTTTGCCGATGACGCCCTGGAGATGCGCCAGCTGCTGGTCGAGATGATTGCGCAGGCGGCCGAGTTCCTCGGCGTCGCACAGCGCGTCGGCCTCGACGATCTCGTCGAACTTGTTGGAATAGGCGTGATACTGCTGGCCGGCGGGCTCGTTGCTGAGCGCGCCCGGCGGCAGCCACGGACGCTCGGCGCGGCCCGGCTCCTCCTCGTCGCCCGAGCCCATCTGCATCTCGGTCTGGGCCTGGTCGGCGGCGGTCTCGGAGGCGTCGTCCTGCTCGGACGCGTCCTCGCTCTCCTCGCCCTGGGCGCCATAGCCCTGGGTCTCGCTCGAATCGCTCTGGTCGTCGCCGGTCTCGTTCGACTGACCGTCGGCGTTCTCCTGATCCTGCGAGTCCTCGTTGTCGTCGTCCTGCAGCTCGGCCGTCTCGTCGCCCAGCTTGAGGTCGCGAATGAGCTGGCGGGCGGCGCGGGCGAAGGCTTCCTGGTTGGCGAGCGAATCGCGCAGCTTCTGGAAGTCTCGGCCGGCGGCACTCTCGATGTCGGCGCGCCACATGTCGACCATCGCCTTGGCCGATTCGGGCGGCTCGGCGCCGAGCAGCTGCTCGCGGGCGATCAGACCGATCACGTCGGCGATCGGCGCGTCTTCCTTGGTCTTGATACGGGCATGGCCGCGCTGGTCGGAGCGCTGGCGCCACAGGGCGGAGAGGTTGTCGGCGACGCCGACCATCTTGCGGGCACCCAGCGCCTCGACGCGGACCTGCTCGACCGCCTCGAAGATCGCGCGCGCCGCCTCGCCGCGGGGCACGCGGCGCAGATGGGTCTTGCGATCGTGATGGCGCAGCTTCAGCGCCATCGAATCGGCCTCGCCGCGGACGCGGCTCACATCCTCGACCGGCAGATCGCGCGCCGGCACGGTGATGCGGGCTTCCTGGCCCAGCAGTGAACCGCCGTCGGGGACGAAGGCTACGTTCACTTCCTTGCGCGACACCGCCCGCATTGTGGTGGCGGTGACGCGACGAAACTCCTCGAGGGGAGTGGAGTCCTTGGCCATGCGGCCCTCTTTACTAACTTAGTGCAGCTTGCCGCCCTTGCCGCTCGTCGCCGGCAATTCCTTGCCGAAGCAGCGTTGATAGTACTCGGCGAGCGTGCTGCGCTCGACCTCGTCGCACTTGTTCAGGAAGGTGAGACGGAAGGCAAAGCCCACGTCGCCCCCGAAGATGCGCGCATTCTCGGCCCAGGTGATCACCGTACGCGGCGACATCACGGTCGAGATGTCGCCGGCGATGAAGCCCGCGCGCGTCAGCTCGGCCAGCGCCACCATGGCGGCGATGGTCTTGCGGCCTTCGTCGCTGTTGTAGTGCGGCGTCTTGGCGGCGACGATGTTCACTTCCTGCTCGTGCGGCAGGTAGTTCAGCGTCGTCACGATCGACCAGCGGTCCATCTGGCCCTGGTTGATCTGCTGCGTGCCGTGATAGAGGCCGGTCGTGTCGCCGAGGCCGACCGTGTTGGCGGTCGAGAACAGGCGGAACGCCGGATGCGGATGGATGACCTTGTTCTGGTCGAGCAGGGTGAGCTTGCCGTCGACCTCGAGCACGCGCTGGATCACGAACATGACGTCGGCGCGGCCGGCATCGTATTCGTCGAACACCAGGGCCGTCGGGTTCTGCAGCGCCCACGGCAGGATGCCCTCACGGAACTCGGTCACCTGCTTGCCGTCGCGCAGCACGATGGCGTCCTTGCCGATCAGGTCGATACGCGAGATGTGGCTGTCGAGGTTGACGCGGAGGCACGGCCAGTTGAGGCGCGACGCGACCTGCTCGATGTGCGTCGACTTGCCGGTGCCGTGATAGCCCTGGACCATCACACGGCGATTGTGGGCGAAGCCGGCGAGGATCGCCATCGTCGTGTCGTGGTCGAACAGGTAGGCATCGTCGACCTGGGGCACGTGCTCGGTCGGTGTGCTGAAAGCCGGCACTTCCATGTCGGTATCGATGCCGAAAACCTGACGCGCAGAAACCTTGATATCCGGCATGCCCGAAACATTCTGACGCGCCGCGGTCGTCGTAGAGGCCATCACACGAATTCCTACAAAACAATGCCCGCCAATTGCGGGCCAATTGATAGTCGCAGGCAGGATTGTGCACTGCAAGCGGCCAAATGCAGGAGCGGCCCCAAGCAGGGCTAAATCATTCCACGGGGAGAGATTCGCAGGCTCGCAGAGTGGAATAGGCGGCGTTGATCTCCTTGAGCTTCTCCTCGGCCTCCCGGGCGCCGCCGTTGGCGTCCGGGTGGTGGAGCTTCACCAGCTCCTTGTACCGGGATTTCACGACTTTCCGGGTAAGCGGCCATGAAAGTTCGAGGACATCGAGCGCGTTGCGCTCCGCCGGGGTGAGTTGTTCGCTGCCATCGTACTTCGGCGGCGGCTTCTCCCCGAGACCGGCATCGTCGGCCAGGCCGAACGGGTCCTTGATGTGGGCGTAGGGATTGCCGTTGCGGCGGGCGCCCAGCGGCCAGACCGGGCGCCGCCAGGTCGTGTCAGCGCGGATGTGGGCCTCGATCTCGTCGGAGTCCAGGCCGGCGAAATAATCCCACTTCTTGTTGTAGTCGCGGACATGCTCGAGGCAGAACCAGCGATACTCGTCGAGCTTGTCGCGCGCGCGCGGCGCACGATATTCACCGGCGAGCCGGCAGCCCGGTGCCTCGCAGACGCGCTGGTGCAGCTTCGCACCGTCCAGTGCCGCCAATGGGTTCGCTCGCCGTCGGGCCATCGGGCTAATATGTGTTCAACCAATTGAACCGGCAAGATGAGGCAAGATGGTCATGGGCAAAGTGGCAACGGCGATTGACAGCAAGCTTCGGGCGGCCTTCGTGCCGGTGCGCCTGGCCATCGAAGACGAATCCTCGAAGCATCACGGCCATGCCGGATGGCGCGAAGGGGGCGAGACTCATTTCCGGGTGGAGATCGTGTCGCAGGCCTTCGAGGGAAAGACCCGTGTCGCCCGCCAGCGCCTCGTCTATGCCGCCCTCAAGGAAGAACTCGACGCCGGCCTGCATGCGCTGGCGATGGAAACCCTGACGCCGGCCGAAGACGGAAAGCGCTAGCCTTCCATCTCCACGTCCTTGCCGTCGACGGCGGCGCGCACGGCTTCGGCGTCGGGGCCGGTATAGAAGTGCGGCACCCAGCGCCGGGTGACCTCACTGTCCGACGCCCAGGTGTGGCAGGTGTCGAGCATGTAGGGCTTGCGCGGCGGCTTGGCGGGCGCGTTCGGATCCTTCGGCGGCAGGGTGCCGGTCTTCTCGCGATGCGCCCGGTTGAGATCCTGCGCCTTCTTCGACGAAACGGTCTGGAAGACCGTCGTGGCGACCGGCCCCAGCAGCTCGACGATGTGCGTGCAGCCATGGATGCCGCCCAGCCGCTCGCGCACCGCCCGGTGGAAGCCGCCGCCGATGCGCAGGCCGATCAGCTTCTTGAAGGCCGGCGCGATGTCGCCGCACATGCGGTAGGGCGACTTGTCGGTCACCGCCTCGGCATCGACGATCGTGAACTTGTGGTCGATCGTCAGCCGGATCGACATGTCGTGCACGAAGTCGCCCGGCTGCAGCGGGCCGCGCCATTCGTTGGCGTGTTCGTAGGTCTTCTCGTCGGTGATGCGGCCCTCGATGTCCCACAGCCCGTCGTCGCGGAAAAAGCCCTGGCAGACGACGCGGCGCGTATGAAGGTGCTGTCGCCCGACCGGCGGCGAAAGCGGCATGGTCGTTCCTCGTGGTGTCAGGTGGAAGTCAGTTGCCCGCCTGTATGGCGGCGGGCGGCACGATCCGCAACTCGGCGACGCGGGTGCCCTCGCGCTTCAGAATCTCGAAGCGGAAACCGTAAAATGCATAAACCTGGCCGACTTCGGGGATGCGGCGCGCCTCGTGCAGCACCAGCCCGGCGATGGTCGTGGCGACACTCTCGGGCAGGCCCCAGCCGAATTCGCGGTTGAGGTCGCGGATCGGCACGTCGCCCCGGCAGACCACGCTGCCGTCGTCGCGCCGGGCCACACCGCGGCGGATGGCATCGTGCTCGTCCTCGATGTCGCCGACGATCTCCTCGATGATGTCCTCGAGCGTCACGATGCCGCGCAGCGCGCCGTATTCGTCGACGACGATGGCGAAATGCTCGTGCCGGGCGCGGAACGCCTCGAGCTGGTCGAACAGCACCGTCGACTCCGGGATGAACCAGGGCGGGGTCAGGATCGGATCGATCTGCACCGATTTCGGACCGCCCGCCGCCTCGACCGCCCGGAAGAGATCCTTGGCGTGCATGATGCCCACCACATTGTCGGCCTCGCCGCGATAGAGCGGGATGCGCGTGTAGGGCGCCGCCAGCATCTGCGTGACGATGGCCTCGGTCGGCTGATCGGCGTCGATCAGGGCGACGTTGCCGCGATGGGTCATCACGTCGCCCACCGTGCGGTCGCCCAGGTCGAGCACGGAGCGCAGCATCGCCTTCTCGGCGGGCGCGCTGTCGCCGATCTGGCCCTCGCCGTGCAGGTCGATGGCGCCGCGCAGCGCTTCGCTCTGCTCGTCGGCGTCGGGCGTGCGGTCGGTGCGCACCTTCAGCAGCCGGAGGAAGAAGCGCGAGACGGCGGCGACCCCGCGTGCCATCGGCCCCAGGATGGTCAGCGTGACCATGATCGACGGCGCCAGCGCCAGGGCCACCCGGTCGGCCCGCAGCAGCGCCCAGGTCTTGGGCATGACCTCGGCGAAGATGACGATCAGGACGCCGATGACCAGGGTGGCGTAGACCACGCCCGCCGCGCCGAACAGGGCCGTCAGCACCGCCGTCGAGAGCGAGGCGGAGAAGATGTTGACCACGTTGTTGCCCAGCAGGACGGCGCTCACCGTCTCGTCCTTGCGGTCGAGCAGCGCATTCACGATGACGGCCTTCGGATGGCCCTGCAGGGCGAGGCGATGCATGCGCGGCCGCGAGGCGCCCGTGATCGCCGTCTCCGCGGCCGAGAGGTAGGCCGCCAGGAACAGGCAGACCACCACGAGCGGGATCGCGAGCGAAAGCGGGATGTCGAAATGGAGTTCGGCGTCCATGCCCGGCCTAGGCCGCGATGGCGTCGTCGAGCAGGCCGCGCAGGCCGGCCTCGTCGACGTCGCGGGTGACGAAGGAGCGGCCGATGCCGCGCGCGAGCACGAAGGTGAGCTTGCCGCCCTCGGCCTTCTTGTCGCCGCGCATGTGCTCGATCAGCTTCGCCGCGCTCCAGATGCGGCTGTTGTCGCCGCCGATCGTGCGCAGCCGGACCGGCAGTCCGACGGCGCCGAGATGGCGGCGCACACGCTCCGCATCCTCGGGCGGGCAGAGGCCCAGCCGGGCCGAGAGATCGAAGGCCATCGCCATGCCCGCGCCGACCGCCTCGCCGTGCAGCAGCGCCCCGCCGAAGCCGGTTTCGGCCTCCAGCGCATGGCCGAACGTGTGGCCGAGATTGAGCAGCGCGCGCAGGTCGGTGGTCTCGCGCTCGTCGGCGGCCACGATGCGCGCCTTGGAAAGGCAGCTCTGCTCGATCGCGTAGGTGCGTGCCGCGGCATCGCCCGCCAGCACGGCCTCGCCGTTCTTCTCGCACCAGGTAAAGAAATCCGGATCGTCGATCAGCCCGTACTTCGCGACCTCGGCATAGCCCGCCAGCAGCTCGCGGCGCGGCAGCGTGTCGAGCACCGTGGTGTCGGCCAGCACGAGGCGCGGCTGGTAGAAGGCGCCGACCAGGTTCTTGCCGTGTCGCGTATTGATGCCGGTCTTGCCGCCGACCGAGGAATCGACCTGTGCCAGAAGGGTCGTCGGCACCTGGATGAAGTCGACGCCGCGCAACAGCACGGCCGCGGCGAAGCCCGTGAGGTCTCCGACGACGCCGCCGCCCAGCGCCACCAGCGTGGTCTTGCGGTCGGGGCGCAGGTCGAGCAGGTCGTTCATCAGGCGGCCGAAGCTCGCGAAGTCCTTGCTGCTTTCGCCGGCGGGCACGGTGACCGTGCGGGTCTCGATGCCGGCCCTGTCGAACGAAGCGGCGAGGCGCGCGCCGTAGAGCGGCGCCACGGTGTCGTCGCTCACGATGGTGACCCGCGGCGCGGCCAGCAGCGGGCGCGCGAGCTCGCCGGCGCGGTCGATCAGGCCGGGACCGATGGCGATGTCATAGTCGCGACCGGCCAGGTCGACGCGGATGGTGCGGGGCGAACTCATGTCGTTTGTCCTGATGTCTGGGCCTGCAGATACGCGCGGATCGCGTCGAGGACCTGTTCCGTGGTGCGCTCGGCCGGCTGCGCGGTCGAATCGACCACGATGTCGGCCTCGGCGTAGATCGGGTAGCGCTGCTGCATCAGGCGCGCGAGAATTTCCTTGGGATCGCCCTGGCGGAGCAGCGGCCGGTGCGTGCGCTTCTTCACCCGGTCGAACAGCACGTCGAGTTCGGCGCGCAGCCAGACCGTCAGCGCGCGGGTCTTCATCAGCGACCGCGTCTCGGGGTCCATGTAAGCGCCGCCACCCGTCGACAGGACGTGCGGCGTCTCCTCCAGCAGGCGGCCGATCACGCGGCGCTCGCCGGCGCGAAACTCCTGTTCGCCATATCGTTCGAAGAATTCAGCGATCGTGCAGCCGGCCGCGCGCTCGATCTCGTCGTCTGCATCGACGAACGGGAGGCCGAGCCTTGCCGCCAGTCGCTTGCCGATGGCGCTCTTGCCCGCGCCCATCAACCCGACGAGGGCAACGGTGCGCGGCAAGGACAGGGGGGAAGTGGCGTCCATGTCGAGCTGCAGGCCATGGATGTCGCCCATAATGACGCGGGTTTCAAGCGACCGGTCCCGAAGTGGGCCGAGATCGCTCTCGGCAATTGCCGCCCGGACGGCAGGCGGGTAGGTTGCCGCGGTCGTGGCCCTGTTCCGCTCCCGAAACCGATTCAGCATGCCCACCCTGCGTCTCGGGCCTGTGATCATCGTCGCCGTCCTGACCCTGGTGTTTGCCGGGTTGGTGGCCCTTGCGTTCGTCGAACCGCGCCCCCCACTCAAGCACTTCGAGATCACGGTGCCCAATGAACGTTTTGCGCGCTGACTGCAGCGGGCTGACGGTTCGACCGGCTTCCACAGTCTCGATCGCGCGCGGCCGATGAAGCGCAAGCCGCCCTTCAAGCATGTCCGCGAGGCCGAGGCCTTTCTCGAGATGCTGCAGGCGGAGCGCGGCGCCTCCAAGAACACGCTGCTGGCCTATGGCGCCGACCTGGCCGATCTCCAGGGTTTCCTGGGGCGGCGCAAGCAGAGCCCGGCGACGGCGGATGCGGCGGCGTTGCGCGCCTATCTGAAGTCGCTCGACTTCGTCGGCATGACGCCGCGCACGGTCGCGCGCCGTCTTTCGGTGATGCGCCAGTTCTTCCGTTTCCTGCTCGCGGAGCGGCTGCGCGAGGACGATCCGGCCAGCACCCTGGATTCGCCGCGGCTGGGGCGGCCTCTGCCCAAGGTCCTGTCGCGCGAGGAAGTCGACCGGCTGATCGAGGCGGCGCGGACCAAGGACGCGGTCGATGGCGGGCGCATGGCCACGCTGCTGGAGATCCTCTACGCAGCCGGTCTGCGCGTGTCGGAGCTGGTGAGCCTTCCCCTGTCCGCCGTCGAACGCGATCCCTCGATGCTGCTGGTCCGCGGCAAGGGCGACAAGGAGCGGCTGGTGCCGCTGTCGGACCCGGCGCGGACGGCCATCGTCGCGTGGCTGCACATGCGCCGCGGTCAGCTGGCCGAGGGCGAGACCTCGCGGTTCCTGTTCCCCTCGCGCGGCCGCACCGGGCACCTGACACGACAGCGTTTCGCACAGCTCCTGAAGGAAGCCGCGCTGGCCGCGGACATCGATCCCGCGCGGGTGTCGCCGCACGTGTTGCGCCACGCTTTCGCCAGCCATCTGCTGGCGGGAGGCGCCGATCTGCGCTCGGTCCAATTGATGCTGGGCCATGCAGATATCGCCACCACGCAGATCTACACGCATGTGCTCGACGAAAAGCTGCGCTCCCTGGTCCAGGAGCATCACCCGCTGGCCCGGCGAAAGCGCCGGCCGGCCGGTTGACAGGATTCGACGACCGGGCGACACCTGCCCGCAATGACGATTTACCTCGACTTCGAGAAGCCGATTGCGGAGCTGGAAGGCAAGATCGCCGAGCTTCGGCATCTTCCCAATTCCGGCGATGTCGACATCGCCGAGGAAGTCATGCGCCTGCAGGAAAAGGCGCATAAGCAGATTCGCGCGACCTACGCCAAGCTGACGCCGTGGCAACGGGTGCAGGTTGCCCGCCATGCCGAGCGGCCGCATGCCCAGGCCTATATCGACCGGCTGATCACCGACTACACGCCGCTGGCCGGCGACCGCGCCTTCGGCGAGGACGCCGCCATCGTGGGCGGCATGGGCCGACTGCAGGGCCGCAGCATCGTGGTGCTGGGCCAGCAGAAGGGCGACGACACCGACTCGCGCATCAAGCACAATTTCGGCATGGCGCGGCCCGAAGGCTATCGCAAGGCGCAGCGCCTGATGCGGCTGGCCGACCGCTTCAAGCTGCCGGTGCTGACCCTGGTCGACACGCCGGGCGCCTATCCCGGTATCGAGGCCGAGGCGCGCGGCCAGGCGGAAGCGATCGCCAGCTCGATCGAGACCTGCCTCGGGCTCGGCGTGCCGCTGGTCAGCGTGGTGATCGGCGAGGGCGGTTCGGGCGGTGCGCTCGCCATCGCCTCGGCCGACCGCGTCTACATGCTGGAGAACTCGGTCTACTCGGTGATCACACCGGAAGGCTGCGCCTCGATCCTGTGGCGCAACAACGCCAACGCGCAGGATGCCGCCGAGGCGATGAAGGTGACAGCGGCCGATCTCAGGAAGCTCGAAGTGATCGACGACGTGATCCCCGAGCCGATGGGCGGCGCCCATCGCGCGCCCGGCGAGACGATCGACGTCGTGGGCAAGGTCGTGGCCGAAGCGATCGCCGACCTGTCCAAGCTCGACGCCGACACGTTGCGCGAGCGTCGCCAGGACAAGTTCCTGGCTATGGGCAAGAAGGGTCTCTGACTTCCTTGTCGCTGCGCCTCAGCGTTCTCGACCAGTCGCCGATCCGCAAGGGCGGCACGCCGGCCGAAGCCGTGCGCGACACGCTCGAACTGGCGCAGCTTTGCGACCGGCTCGGCTACACGCGCTACTGGCTGGCCGAGCACCATAGCAGCGAGGCGCTGGCCGGCTCGACGCCCGAGGTCTTGATCACGCGGGTCGCGGGCCTCACCGAGCGCATCCGGGTCGGATCGGGCGGCGTGATGCTGCCGCACTACAGCGCCTACAAGGTGGCGGAGAACTTCCGCATGCTGGAGACGCTGTTCCCCGGCCGCATCGATGTCGGTATCGGGCGAGCCCCGGGCAGCGACCAGCACACGATGCGCATCCTGGCCGACGGCAAGCCCAACTGGAGCGATGCGGAGAAGTATCCCTACCAGGTACGCGACCTGGTCGCCTGGCTGCACGACGCGCTGCCGCTGAACCACGAAGGCACCGGCGTCGTGGCGCAGCCGACCGGCGAGACGGCTCCCGACGTCTGGCTGCTGGGATCGAGCGACGACAGCGCCGCCTTGGCCGCCCATTTCGGCCTGCCCTTCTGCTTCGCGCATTTCATCAATCCCGATGGCGGCGATGGGGTGACGCGCGCCTATCGTGCCCACTTCAAGCCGTCGTCACTTCATCCCAAGCCCTTGCCGATGATGGCGATCTCGGTGCTCTGCGCCGAGACCGACGAGGAGGCCGACCTGCTGTCGCGCAGCCGCGAGGTCTGGGCGATGCGTCTGCGGACGCTCGGCAATCCGGGGCCCGTCCCGTCGGTCGCGGAAGCGACGGAAGCCGCCAAAGCGCCCGGCGCGGAGCGCTGGCTGCCGGCGCTGCGCCGCCGCTCGGTGGTCGGCTCGCCCAAGACGGTGAGGGCGGGCCTCGAACGCCACGCCGCCGCCTACGAGGTCGACGAGATCATGGCGGTGACGATCTGCTACGACTTCGAGAAGCGCAAACGCTCCTACGAATTGCTGGCCGAGGAATTCGGGTTAAGCTGAAAACTAAACCCGTCGTCTCGACCGGAGCGCGCAGCGCGGAGTGGAGAGACCTTCTATCGACAAATAGCCGGCAAATTGTGGAGAGAAGGTCTCTCCACTCCGCCTCGCTGCGCTCGGCTCCGGTCGAGACGACGGGCTTTTCTTAGAGCCCCGCCAGCGGGAATCCCCTGCCCTTGCCGTTCTGCGGCCGGCGCTTCTCGATCATCGCGCGGGCCTCGCTCACGCGGCCGGCCTTCACCATCGCGGACGTCACCAGATATTCGAGCAGGTCGCGCTGCGCGCGGCTGCCGCCCAGACGCTCATGCGTGGCGAGCAGCGGTTCGATCTCCGCGATGGCGCAACTCCAGTCGCCCTGCGCATAGGCCTCGAAGCCGCGCGCCATCGGCGCCAGCAGGTCGGCCGTCGGGCCAGCCGGCGTCTCGGCAAACTTCGCCAGGGCTGTGCCGTCGCCGGCCATCGCGTAGGCCAGCACCGTGTGCATGTCGACGAAGCCCAGGCCCGGCCGTGCGAACCACTTGGTGGCGTAGTCCGCCAGCTCGCGCCAACGCTCCGGCTGGCGCGCCTCGCCCGCCATTTCGGCGCGGGCCAGGAAGGCCGCGCAGTCGGTCGCGACGTTGATCTGCGGGCCCCAGGCGACGGCGGGACTGAGCGCCTCGTCGTAGAGGCGCCAGGCCTGCTCCATCTGCCCGGTTTCCATCGACCACAGCGCGAGATGCCAGTTGTTGTGGACATGCATCAGGCCTTCGCGCGGATAGTCCTTCATCCAGTCCTGCAGGAAGGCCAGCCCGGCTTCGCGTTCGCCCAGTTCGTAGAAGAGATGGCCGCGGATGTGTGCGGCATGGGCGCTCTTCGGGAAGGCCGCCAGCGCGGCGTCGATGTTGCGCTGGCCCTCGTCGAGCTTCTGCAGCTCGATCTGCGCGAAGGCGAGCTGCGTGCGGTACCACCAGTCGTCGCCGTAATGCTTCTCGAACGGTTCGAGAAGGGCGAGCTGGTCGACCTCGCGGCCGGGCTTGCCGGAGAAACCGATCAGACCGAACACGCTGGTCGCCGGCGCGAGCGCCATGGCGTCGCGCGGCCAGTCCTTCATGTGCTCGCGGATCGCCTCGAGCGCAGCGGCACCCTGGCCGGTCAGGATCTTCTCGAAGATCGCGATCTGGCTCTGCTCGCGCGGGCTGGCGCCGCCGGCCAGCTCCTTTGCACGCGCGAGCGGCGCCTTGGCCTCGTGTCCGCGGCCGAGCAACTGCTTGGCGCGCGCGAGCGAGATATGGCCCAGCGCGAACGTCTCGTCGGCCTCGACGGCCCGCTGGAAGGCCGCGTCCATGCCGGGCATCGCGGCCATCAGGCTGTCGACGCCCGCCAGATAGGCATCGCGCGCCGCGGCCGATGGCGTGCCGAGTTCGTTGCCGTAGCGATCCTGCAGGCTCATCACTTCTCCTTGCCCGCCGTGGGATCCCACATTGGCGACGCCATGGTCTCGCTGAAATTCTTGAACATCAGGTTGAACGAGATGCTGATGCGCTCGCTCTCGCCGTCATTGGCCGGCACCGTGTGCTTCAGCCAGGAGGGGAAGATCACCATGCGGCCCTCCTTGCTCGGCGCGTTGGCGCCGTTGGCGGTGAGGCGCGTGAACTGGCGCGGCTTGGGCATGATCATCGAGGCCTGGCCGCGCGGATCCTGGAACAGGATCTGCGAGCCGCCGGCCGGGATCGACACGTAGTAGACGCCGCTCAGGTAGTTGTTCGGATGATGGTGCATCGGATGGTAGGCGCCGGGCGGATTGACGTTCGCCCAGCAGCCGGTGATCGCCATCGGATACTGATCGACCTGGAGGAAGCGGGCGACTCCGCGGCCCGCCGTCTCGACCAGCTTGGCGAACTCCGCAAACGCCGGTCGCGTGTGGAGGTCCTGCGGCGTCTGCCAGTTGCTGCCGGCCGGCACCTTGGATCGCGGCGCGATCAGACGTTCGATCTCGGCCTTGAGTTTCGCATTGAGGTTGGCCGCGGCGGCCGGCTGGAGGTCCACGATCCACAACGGGGTCGGGAATATCTCCTGCACTTCCTGCTTCTCGATCATGGCCGAAAGTATATCCCGCGATTGCCCGATTGTCCGTTAGGTGATCCAATCCGCCGCATAAGCAAGAGCAAGGAGAAAGCCCGGTGGCTGTGTCGATCCATGCCGTGACGCCCGACTTCGTGGCCGAAGTCGGCGATGTCGCCCTGAACAAGGTCTCGCCCGAGGACCTCGCCGCGATCCGCGAGGCTTTCACAAAGTATGCGGTTCTGGTCTTCCCGGACCAGGAATTCGACGACGACGGCCAGCTCGCCTTCGCGCGCCATTTCGGTCCACTGGAGACGACCGTCTTCATGGCGCGCAAGGGCCATAACCTGCGCCTGCACCAGAACATGGCCGATGTCGGCAATCTCGACGCCGAGAACCGCATCCTCGAGACGAACAACCGCCAGCGCCTCTACAATCTCGGCAATCGCCTCTGGCACACGGACTCGTCGTTCAAGCGCCTGCCGGCCTACTGCTCGATGCTGCATGCGCGCTCGATCCCGCCGATCGGCGGCCATACCGAGTTCGCCGACATGCGCGCGGCCTACGACGCGCTGCCGGACTCGACCAAGGAGCGCATCGCCGGGCTGGTCGCCGAGCACTCGATCATGACGTCGCGCGGCAAGCTCGGCTTCAAGGACTTCGACGAGAGCGAGCGCGCCGCCTTCGCACCGGTGCCGCAGGTGCTGGTGCGCCGCCTGCCGGACTCCGGCCGCATGAGCCTCTACATCGCCAGCCACGCCGGCGCGATCCGCGGCATGGCCGACGACGAGGCGCGCCAGCTCATCGACGAGCTGACCGCGCATGCCACGCAACGCCAGTTCGTCCACGCCCATCGCTGGCGCGAGAACGACCTGGTCATCTGGGACAACCGCTGCACCATGCATCGCGGCATGGAGTTCGACGACCAGCGCTACAAGCGCGACATGCGCCGCGCCACCGTCTCCGACGTCGCCCCGACCTGCGAGCAGATGGGCCTGTCGGTCGCCGCGGAGTAGGTAGGGTTTCCGCCGCCAGAATTCGGCCGTCGACCCTTACGAATGGAAAAGCGGCGAGAGCACGGCTCCCACCACGTAGACGACGGCGGCAAGGATCGATGCCGCAACGCCGACATAGCTCAAAGCGAAGGCTGCCCGAATGAACGACCACGCTGCCAACAGAAGAGCGACGGTTAGGCAAACGCTTGTCCAGGGCGTGACGAGAGCTGTCACCGTGAGGCCTATACTCAACAGCGCCATTAGAACGCCCGTACCAGGTGCCTCGCGTCGGACGATCTTGTCTTCGTCTTCAGCCGCCATATGCTCTCCATGAGTACGTCACAAGAGCGACGAGTGCCGGCACGGTTGCCAGCCAGGGAAAGCGCGTGTTTTGCCATAAGTGCATCCCAACGGCGGCTATGCACGCCGGCAGGATCCAGAAGAAGGCAAGCACTGCCAGAAACTGGAATCCTGGTAGGGGAGCGCCGACGATCGCCAGGATCCCCATCGCCAAGTGTGGCAGCGATGCGAACCAGGCACCGGTGATCCAGACCAAGAAAATTGCCGCGAGGATCCAGGTCCCCCAACTCCGCACGCTCGCGTTCACGAACCTCTCCAGAACCACCCGAAGGTGAACGCACCAGCCAGCAACATCGATGCGAGGGTGACCAGCGCGGGGGCCACCGCAAGCCACGGAACGCGCGTCTTCTGCCACAGATGCAGTGCGCTGTAGGCGATAACTGGCAGCAGAACCCAAAGAATGCCGTACGTCACGAGAAGGCGCACAGCCAGGGTCGATGGCGGTGAAGCCGTGCTGCTGAGCATCACGATCATGAGCACAGGCATGGTCGCGATTCCTGAAACGACGATGCTGGTAAAGAAGCCCCCCGAGAAGATCCAAGTCCCCCATTTCTGCATCCTGGCGTTCACGTTCGGTCCTCACTCTCTGCCGGAAGGAACCCTACCTGTTTGCAAAGTCGATTGCATTCGTCAGTCGTACTTCCCCCTAATAGGAGTTCGTCTCTGAGAGAAGTTCACGCAGATGCATCCACATTCTCTTTTTATCGGCATGGCGTTGATGCTCCTCACCATCTTCTTCGGAGTCCTTGCGTGGACGGGTCGCATCTCGATCGGCCCGTGGACGCTTCTTGATCGACGAACCGACCCCAAGGGGTTCTGGATAGTCTTCGTCGCGTACCTGGCGTTGATCGCCTGGAGTGTGAAGGACCTACCCGACATGCTCGAGCGGGTGGCCGCGATGAACGCCAAACTCAAGCAACGATCCGCCAGTCCTGAGTAATAAACTGCCGGGTGACGCACTGCCCTCAATCGAGTAGACGCCGCATGATCGTCCGCCGCCATGGCGGATGGCCATGGCTGTTCTCTTCCATGGCCTGCATGCGGAAGACGTGCGGCCAGTCTCCGCGCGGCATCTCCTCGAAGCCGCGGCGCGCGTAGTAGGGCGCGTTCCACGGAACATCGCGATAGGTCGAGAGATGGAGCGTGCGATGACCCAGGCTACCGGCCACGGCTGCGACGCGCTCGATCAACGCGCTGCCATATCCCTGGCCTTGCCAGCGTTGAAGCACCGACAGCTGATCGAGCCAGGCGGCGCCGGCGGGGAACTTCATCAACGCGAAGCCGACCGGCCGGTTGAGGGCCGAGACGGCCACCCAGAGCCGGCCCTCGCGCCGGCCGGCTTCGAGCGAGGCGAGGCTGGCGGGCGGCATGTCGACGACCCGGCCGAGGCCCGCGCGGCGATAGCGCAGGTCTGCTTCGCTTTCGATCTGCGGCAGCAGCTTGATTTCGTGCGGGTGCGGGCGGCGAATCATGGCAGGGGATTGGTTAGGCTGGCTGAAAATCCGGAGGAAGCACCCATGACCATCGACATCGAACCGCTCAAGAAGGAACTCGGCCGCCGGATCGAGGACGAGGACGTCGTCACGCAGGCGCCGCTCAAGGCGATGATCGCGACCTTCGACCGCGACGACAAGGTGCCGGGGGAGGGCGAGCCGATCGCGCCGGGCTGGCATCTCTGCTTCCTGCATTCCTACGCCCGCCGCAACGTGCTGGCCGAGGACGGGCTGCCGACCGAGGGTGGCGTGCTGCCCAAGATCCTGCTGCCGCGCCGCATGTATGCCGGCTCGACCTTCACCTTCGAGGGCGATATCCGCGTCGGCGACAGACTGCGCCGCGAGACCGAGTTCTCCGATGTGCAGCTGCGGGGCGGCGGCACCGGCAGCCTGATCGTCACCAGCCAGACGCGCCGCATCTACACGCCGCGCGGACTCGCCGTCACCGAGGTCGCCAACACGGTGTTCCGTGAGGAGGTGAAGGCCGGGGAGAAGAGCGGCGTGCCGGTGCGCGAGGCGGCCCCCACCGACGTGCCGTGGCGGCGCACCATCAAGGTCGATCCGGTGATGCTGTTCCGTTACTCGGCCATCACCTTCAACCCGCATCGCATCCATTACGACCGGACCTACTGCATCGAGACCGAGGGCTATCCCGGCCTGGTCGTGCACGGGCCCTTCGCCCAGCAATGCCTGTTCGACCTGCTGCGCGATTCCAACCCCGGGCGGCCGATCAGGACCTTCGCCATCCGCGCCCGCGCGCCGCTGTTCGACACCGCGCCGTTCGACGCGATCGGCCGGCCGACCGCGGACGGCAAAGGCGCGGAACTGTGGACGGTGACGCCCCAGGGCACGATCGCGGCGCAGGCGACGGCCACCTTCGCCTAGAGTCTGTTTGAATGTAATTGTGATCCAACTACCTCCTCATGCTGAGGAGGCTGCGGAGCAGCCGTCTCGAAGCATGGGCTACAGACACCACGCTCGTTGCCCATCCTTCGAGACGCGCGCTGCGCGCGCTCCTCAGGATGAGGTATTTGGGGGCTGACTTTGAGTCAGAAAGACTCCGGGTTGCGGATGCAAGCACCGCCCCTGCCGCGGTTCCTGATTCCGCGGCTGCCGTTCTTCTATGGCTGGGTGGTGCTGGGCTGCATCTGCCTCGCGGGCTTCGCGCGCCAGGGGCCGG
Organism: Reyranella sp.; assembly: GCF_965228225.1. Classification (GTDB taxonomy): domain Bacteria; phylum Pseudomonadota; class Alphaproteobacteria; order Reyranellales; family Reyranellaceae; genus Reyranella. Next base: position 367,647 of record NZ_OZ245801.1, read on the forward strand.
CGGTGGCCGTGCTCTCGATCTTCGTCGTGCCGATGACCGAGGCGTTCGGCTGGTCGCGCACGGAGATGTCGGGCGCGGTGTCGCTGGGCGGCGTGCTCGCGGCCGTCCTCTCGCCGCTGATCGGGCCGTTCGTCGACCGCCGCGGCGCGCGACTCGTGCTCTGCCTCGCGGTGGCGGGTACGGGCATCGCCTGTATGGCGCTGTCGCTCATCCAGTCGCTGCTGCTGTTCTACGTGCTGTTCTGCTTCGCCCGCATGATCTGGGCCGGGCCGTTCGACCTCGGCCTCTACGGCGCGCTCAACAACTGGTTCGTCGCCCGCCGGGGCATCGCCGCCTCGTTCGCCACCCTGGCGCAGATGTCGGGGCTGGTCGGGCTGCCGCTGATCGCGCAGTTCGCCATAAGCGGTGCCGACTGGCGCGCCGGCTGGATCGCGGTCGGCGCCACCGTGCTGCTGGTCGGCTTCGTGCCGTGCTGGCTCTTGCTGGTGCGGCGGCCGGAGGATGTCGGCCTGCAGCCCGACCGCTTGGCCGACGGCAAGGCGCCGCCCCTGGTCGAGCCGCGCTGGAGCCGGGCACAGGCGATGCGGACGCCCGCCTTCTGGCTGCTCTCGCTGTACACGGTCCTGCTGTTTCCCGTGCAGGCCGGCGTCAGCCTGCACAATGCGCCGCACCTGATCGAGCGCGGCCTGTCGCCGGTCGCGGCGGCCTCGGTGATCGCCTTCGTCGCGATGCTCTCAGGCGCGGCGAGCTTCGGCATCGGCTTCCTGCCGCGCCGGTGGCCTGTACGCTACCAGATGGCGCTGTGTGCGGCGTGCATGGCGCTCGGCAGCTACGGGCTGATCTTCGTTTCCGGGGTGGAGAGCGCGATGGCGGCGGCCGGCCTGTTCGGCGTCGGCATCGGCGGAATCATGCTGCTCCTGCCCGTGGCCTGGGCCGACTATTTCGGTCGCGAGAGCTATGGCGCCATCCGCGGCGTGGCGCTGTCGTTGCAGGTGACGGCACAGGCCGCCGGGCCGCTGGCCTCGGGCATGCTGCGCGACTGGAGCGGCACCTATACCGATTCGCTGCTGCTGTTCAGCACGCTGGCGACGCTGGGCGTGATCGCGGCGCTGGCGGCGCAGCGGCCGCGGCTTCTGTCAAAAACTACCTCACCCTGAGGAGCGCTCCATAGGAGCGCGTCTCGAAGGGTGGGAGCCCGCACCGTGTTTGTTGCCCATCCTTCGAGACGGCCTTCGGCCTCCTCAGGATGAGGTGGTCCGGAAAGACTCTAGGCTGTGGTGACAAATCCTATTTGAGCCAAAGCATGATGCTTGCGAGTTTTACGAAGCCGAGGAAGTTGGCGGCGAGCTTGTCGTATCGGGTTGCGATGCGTCGCCATTGCTTGAGCTTGGCGAAGAAGCCTTCGATGCCCCAGCGTTGCTTATAGGCGATACGGTCGTAGCGATGTTGGTACTTGCGATGGCTGCGGGGCGGGATGACCGGCTCGCCCCCTTGTTCGAGGACAAGTTCGTAAGGGCTGTCGGCGTCATAGGCTTTGTCGGCGATGACCTGATGGGCTGGAAGGCCGCGGATCAAGTCACATGCCGGCGCCATATCGTTTTGTTGCCCCGGCCCGAGCGCGAAGCGGACCGGCAGACCGAGCGCATCGACTACCGCGTGGAGCTTGCTGCCGAAGCCCCCGCGCGAGCGGCCGAGAGCCTGGGCTTGCGGTCCCCCCTTTTACGCCGCCCGCTCGCGGCTTGCGCATTGGCGCGTATCACGGTGGCGTCGATCGAGAGCCATTCCAGATCGCGATCGGCCGCGACGGCTTCGAAGATCCGATCAAAGACACCGGCCTCGATCCATCGATAGTAACGCCGCTTGGCCGTCTGGTAGGGACCAAACCGGTCCTACGGGAGATCACGCCAGCGGGCCCCAGAGCGTGCCAGCCACAACACCGCATCCAGAAAACGACGACCATCACTGCGGGGACCGCGCTTCCCCTTGCGACCGCCAGGCACGAACCGCTCCAGTCGTGCCCACTGATCGTCTCTTAACACTTCGCCTTCCACGCCAGCCTCCTAAAGCCAGCGTTGAATCAGAACTGCCTTCCCAAGGAATCCTCAAATTGTCACCACAGCCTAATCGTTCGCCGCGCCGTAGCGCAGGGGGCGGAAGAAGGCCCGGATGTCCTCGACCAGCAGGTCCGGTTCCTCGAGGGCCGCGAAGTGGCCGCCGCTCGGCATGATCGTATGGCGGCGAAGGTTGTAAGCGCGCTCGATCCATTCGCGCGGCGGGGCGGGCGCAATGTCGGCCGGGAAGATGGCGAGGCCGGTCGGCGTTTCCACCTTCGCACCGGCGGGCAGGGCACGGGGCTTCTGCTCGGCCGCACCGCGATAGAGCCAGGTCGAGGTGCCAGCGGTGCCGGTCAGCCAGTAGACCATGATGTTGTCGAGCAGCGTGTCCATCGAAAAGCGCTTCAGCGGATCGCCGCCGCAATCGCTCCACGCCTGGAACTTCTCGACGATCCACGACGCGAGTCCCACGGGCGAATCGGCCAGCGCCACGCCCAGGGTCTGCGGCCGCGTCGCATGGATGCGCTGGTAGGCGGTCTTGTCGTCGAGGGCATTGCCCATCTTCGCGAGCCAGGCCTGTTCGTCGGCGCTCAAGGTGGCCGTCTCGAGATCGAGGCCCGGCCGCAGCCCCATCATGTTGAGATGGACACCGAGGACGCCGGAGTCGTCCTGCTGCGGATGATCGAACGCCAGCCACGACGAGACGACGCTGCCCCAGTCGCCGCCCTGGATGCCGTAGGGGCGGTCGTAGTTGAGTTTTTCGGTGACGAGCCTGTGCCACAGCCCCGCGATGGCGCGCGGCCCGATCGGGCCCGTCGTGCCGTCCTCGCGGATCGGCGGGCCGGAGAAGCCATAGCCCGGCAGCGACGGCACGATCACGTCGAAGGCGTCGAGCGGATCGCCGCCATGCTCCTCGGGATGGGCGAGGACATCGATGAGGTGCAGGAACTCGACGATCGATCCCGGCCAGCCATGGGTGACAACGAGAGGTAGGGGCCGCGGCGCGTCCTCGACCTCGGTGCCGGGCTCGCGGATGAAATGGAGGCGCTGCGGGCCGATATCGACCAGGTAGTTGGGCCACTGGTTGATGGCCTCCTGGCAGCGCTGCCAGTCGTAGCCGTGCCGCCAATAGTCGACCAGCTCGGCGAGGAAGGCGGGATCGGTGCCGGAGGCCCAAGAGCCGCCATCTTCGATGGCAGTGGGCGGACGCCAGCGGCGCAGGCGCTCGTCGAGATCGATCAGCGCCCGTTCGGGAATGTCGACCTTGAAGGGTTCGGGAGTGTCGTAGCGCGTGTCGGCCATGCCGACAGGCGTAGCGCGGAACTCACCCTTCCAGCAAATCCGCCTTCAGCCGCTCGCGGGCGGCAGCGTCGATTCCAAGTGCCTTCTCGGCGAAGGTCTCCGGCGAGCCGAAGTCGCCGCGTACGACCTCGAAGGCGGCTTCGAGATAGGGCGTGCGGGCCTCGATGATGGCCGCGCGGGTGTCGATGTCGAGCTCGGGGTAGCGGCCGAGATGGCCGGTCCAGAGTTCGTTGGTGCGGAGATAATCCTCCAGCACCGTCTCCCAGGACACGCCGAGCAGGGAGAGCAGCAGGGCCGAGGCGAAGCCGGTGCGGTCCTTGCCGGCGGTGCAGTGGAACACCAGCGGGCGATGTTCGCCGTCGCTCAGGGTCGAGAACAGGGTCCGGAAGCCCGGCGCGCAGCGGCGCGGATAGTCGCGATAATGATCCGTGAGGAACCCCATCATGATGTGGGGGTTGGCCGTCCCGTCGGCCACGGCGCCGCGGATCTTGTCGCCGACGCCGGGTTCGATGTGCGCGCCGACGATTCGGCATGCGAGGCCCTCGATCAGGTGCGGCGTCTCGGCCGCCTCGCTCACGCCGCGCAGGTCGACGATGGTGCGGACGCCCAGGCGTCCGAGAGCGCTGCGGTCCTCGGCGGTCAGGCCACCGAGATGGGCCGAGCGGAACACCGTGTTGCGCCGCACGGTGCGCCCGTCCTCGGTCTTGTAGCCACCGAGGTCGCGGAAGTTGGAGCCGCCCTGAAGGGTCAGGACGAAGGGAAGGCTGGTGTCAGGCATGGTGCTTTCTACCACGCCCGGCCTTCCCGCATCATGTCGTTTGCGCGTCAGAATTTTTGCGCAAGCGTCACGAAGAAGGCCCGGCGCATTCCGTACTGCGGGGCGCCGACGCCGACACCCTCGCCGGTGCGCAGCTCGTAGACGCCGTCCGTGACGTTGATCGCGTCGAGGCGGATCTGCGTGCCCTTGCTGCCGTTGATCGGAATCTTCTGCGTCACTGAAAGGTTGAGCGTGGCGTAGGCCGGCAGCGAGGTGTCGTTGGGCGTCACGACGCTGGTGCGCAGGCCGCTGCCGAACAGCATGTCCGCCGAGACGCGGGTCGCCCGATCGCTGCCCTGGTTGAAGATGTAGGAGGCGCCAGCGGAACCGGTCCAACCCTGATCGTGGTCGGCGGCGATCCAGTAGTTGCCGATATAGGAGAGATCCTCGGGCGAGAAATTGTACTGGGCGGAGTTGATCTTGGTGGCGCTGACCTTGGACCAGGCGAGGTTGCCGTAGACCGACCATGGCCCCTGGTCGTAGTTGGCGTAGAGTTCGAAGCCCTTCACCTGCGCATTGGCATAGTTGAAGGACGCCAGCTGGATCGGGGCGCCGAACTGGCCCTTGTCGAGATAGTTCTCCGCGATCTTGTAGTAGCCGGAGAAGCCGATGGTCAGCCCGTCCACGGGCTTCACGGTGAGGCCGACGTCGAAATAGTCGGAGCGTTCCGCCCTCACCGGATCGTTGGTGAAGTTCTCGGGCTCGGCCGTCGTGCCCATCCGGGCGGCGAGCGATCCGAAGCCGACCTGGTTGAGCGGCGCCGGCACGAAGTAGCGCGAATAGCCGGCCCGCAGGCTGATCTGCGGCGTGGGCTCCCAGACGACGTTGATGCGCGGGCTGACCTGGTTTTCCGAGACCTGCCCGGAGATGGCGTCGAAGCGCGCGCCGAAGTTCACCGTCACGGTCGGGGTGACCCTCCATTCGTCCTGCAGATAGACGCTGTAGGTCCAGCCGACGAGGGTGGAGCCGTCGCTGAAGCCCACCGGATTCTCGCCGGGGATGAGGACCGTCGGATCGGCCGGGTCGGGCACCAGGCCCAGCGCGTTGTTCTGGCTGAAGCTCGAGACCTGTTCGCGCTGGACGAGGAAGCCGCCGCGCAGCGTGTGGGCGGACGCGACTTTCCAGCTTGCGTCGCCCTGCACGCCGAACGCCAGGCTCGAGCGCTGCGACCAGGGCGCGACGCCGTTGTAGAGCAGGTCGCCCAGCGCGTCGGGCTGATAGGAGAGCTTGGAATAGCGGCCGAAGCCCGAGAGCTGCATGTTGAAGTTCTGGTAGCTCTTCTGCAGCGAGGCGATGCCGAAGTACGTGTCCTCCCACTGCCGCTGGTCGAGCACCGCGCTGTTCCAGTCGGTGATGCCGTTGACCGCGAACTCCGGCGTTTGCCCCGGCACGTTGGGAATCTGGTAACGCGCGCTGGCGCCGCCGGCGATGAAGCTGAGGCGGGTATTCTCGTCGGCCAGGGCGCTGAGCTTGGTCAGCGCGTACCATTGCGCGGTCGAGTCGTGGAGCGCGGAGGTGCTGGGCGTCGGGTTCTCGATCCCGATGTTGTTGCTGACGTACTGGCCGACCGCGAAATAGTCGAAGTTGCCGGAGCGGCCGCCATATTCCAGCGCCGGCTGAACCCAGTTGTTGGAGCCGACCATCGCCGAGGCTTCGCCGCCGGGATTTGTGATGCCGGATTTCACCGCGATGTCGACCACGCCGGCAGTGCGCAGGCCGTACTGGGCGGGCAGGGCGCCGGTGATCAGCGAGAGCTGGTCGGCGAAGCGCGGCGACAGAATGCTGCTGAACAGTGCCAGCCCCTCGGGCAACTGCACCCCGTCCAGGCGATACTGGAGGCTGCCATGGTCGCCGCGGACATGGATCTGGCCGAAGCCGTCCTGGACGACGCCGGGGGCGCGCAGCAGCACCTGGTTGAGCGTGGCGTTCTCGCCGAGCGGCGTGTTGCTGATCGCCGTCTTGCTGAAATCGTAGCGCGTGGCGCCGAGGCTGGGCTGGATCTCGCTGCGTTCACGGTCGAGCCGCTTGCCGACGACTTCGATCGAGAGCCCGTCCGAGGGAACCTGCGGCTGGGCCGGGTCGGCAGGGGGCGTCTGCGCCAGCGCGGGATACGCTGCCGAGAGACCTGCTGCGAGGGCCAGTGTCGATACGCCGATCCGGTGCATGCCGATCTCCATATAAAAACGTTATACCGTAATGAGTTACAATATAACATTCATTTGCGTCAATCGCCATAATTTGAACGCGACCGCGTCGCGAAGCTGCCAAACAGGCTTTGGCGAACCCTCAGGGTCCGCTATAGGCTCGCCGCCCCCATTCGACGGGTTGCTGGAGACGCCGACGATGCCGTTGCGCTGGGAGATTCTTCACCCGCAGAAGCTCATTCACGTCATCGCCGAGGGCGAGGTGACGCTCAAGGAGATGGAGGCTCATTTCGACGCGCTGGTCGTGGCCAACGCGCTCGTCTACTCAAAACTGTTCGACGCAACCCGTCTCGAGCCGGTCTACGACGAGACCGATGTGATGGCGATGGGCGCGCGGCTGAGCGCCTATACCGAGAACTTCCCCAGCGGCCCGCTCGCCGTCGTGGGGCGGGACGAATCCGTCATTTTGGCGTTCAAGCGTTTCGTCAACATCTCGCCGTCGAACCGGCCGGCAGCCTTGTTCTCGACCGAGAAGAAGGCCCGTGCCTGGCTGGCGAAGCAGGCCGGTGCCGAGGAGCAGCGGACTTGAGGCATGGCCTCCACAATCGACCTCGAGCACGTCAGGTGAGGACTCCGAGGGCCAGGACAAGCCACATTGCCAGCAATACGACATTACCGACCATGAAGATCGGCGTACGAACATAGAGCCGGTTGAAGGCGAGATGACTGAGGGCGTGAGCCCATCGGAGCGCCACGTAACACCACGCCAACCCCGCAATCAGTGAATCCTGCACTGGAATTGCGATCGCGATGGCGACCAGCCCATAGAACAGCACGGGAAACTCGAACTGGTTGGCGAGTTGGCGGGTCGTGCGAAGCACCGCGGGCGGTGCGCCCCTGCCGTCGAAGTCTTCGTAAAAGGAAAGTGGCCGCTTGTTCCGGACGAGGTCGACGACCCGGCTGACGAGAATTGCCAGGGCCGTCACGAACGACAGGGCGACCAGCACAAGGACCTGAGGCAGGTACATCTGCGCCGCGATCACGACCGGCTCCCCTCGACGGCCCCGTGGTCACGGACCGTCGTCGCGGGCGTCGTCGAAAGGAAGCAGAGCATGGCGTCCGTTGCCCTGTCGAAGAAGTCGCCGAAATAGATCTCGAAATGGCTGGCGTCGAAATGGACGGCTTCGCCGTGCGGGGCGAGCCGTGCCACCTTCGCGATCGCCGATGGCGGACAGATTTCGTCCTTGTCGGTCACGATCATCAGCAATCGCGGACTTATGCGCTTTGCGTGACGGATCGGACGGAAAAGGGGAATGCCGAGAATGAAGCGAGCGGCGATCAGGTTGCGCCAGGGCGACGGCCCCTCGATCATCGCCAGATAGCCGGCCTCGGCGCCCGGCGCGGTCATCAGGGCAAGCTGGCCGGGCTCCCCTGCCAGTTTGATGTAGTAGGGCTTGCGACCGAATAGGGAGCCGGCCTGGTCGATCAAGCCTGCGAGCACCCATCGGAGCGCCAGGAGGGAAGGTGCCTTTACGGCGGCCGCCAAGCCGTCGACGACCGCGCATTGCGCAATGACGGCAGCGAGGTCCGGACGGGCCGCCGCCACCATCAGGGCATGACCGCCACCGAAAGAGGTGCCGAGAAGAGCGATTCTGTCGGCGTCTATGGCGTCGAGACTGCGCACGTGATCGATCGCGGCGTGGATGTCGGCCTGCTGGTTCTCGATGTTGGCGACAAAGCGTGGTTCGCCTCCACTCGCGCCCCAGCTCCGGTAGTCGAAGGCGAACACGGCATAGCCGGCGCGCGTGAAGCGCTCGGCATAGGCGCCCACTCTGACCTCTCGGATCGCGCCGATCCCGTGGACGAATACGATGCACGGATGCGGACCCGCCCCCTCGGGAAGATATAGCCATGCCTCGCAATGGTCCTGTCCAGACAGGAAGCGCTCATCGAGCCTGATCACTTTCTTCTCCTTCGAAACTCTTCTTTGCGGGAAGGCGTCGTCGAGCAATAATCCGAGCAAATACTCGGGTTCACAACTCGGGTTCACGAAGGAGCCGGAATGGTGCGCGAAACGTCCGCCAAGCCCAGGAAACAGCCCGTGCAGAAGCGCTCACGACAGACTGTCGCGGTTATCCTCCAGGCAACGGCTCGGGTTTTGGTGAAATACGGATACGATCGCACCACGACGAATCTCGTGGCGGAGAAGGCCGGTGTCAGTATCGGCTCTCTGTACGAGTACTTTCCCAACAAGCAGGCGTTGGTCGCGGCCTTGGCGACCGCCCATGTCGAGGAGTTGATGGAGCGCGTCGACCGGGTGCTGTGCGTGCCCGAGGATGATTCAGCGCTCGTCGTCGCGGCGCTGCTCCGGGCCGGACTCGACGCGCATCGCGTCAATCCCGCGCTTCACAAGGTCCTGGTGGAACAGGTGCCGCGGATCGGCGCGCTGGCGGCGTCGCTCGATATAAGCTCGGTGCTTCAACGCAAAATAGAGGCGGACCTGAAGCGCCGCGCGCCGGGGCTTTCGTCAGCGCGCGCGCGCATGATCGCCCTGGTTCTGGAGACGTGCATCGAAGCGCTGACTCATCGAGCCGTCGTCGAGGCGCCAGAATGGCTCGAAACGGGCGAGCTCGAAGCCGAGGCCTTGCGCCTCCTGCAGCCCTATTTTGCCGGGGCGCTGGCATCACACACTGCAGAGCGACGGCCTAAACCCGCCCGTGGCAGTGCTTGAACTTCTTGCCCGAGCCGCAGGGGCAGAGCGCGTTGCGTGAGACCTTGCCCCAGGTCGAGGGATCGTTGGGATCGACCGGGCCCTTGGCCACGGGGCGCGGGCGGTGCAGCGTCGCCACGCCGCCACCGTCCGGGTCGGCCGGATCGTAGGCGGGGTCGTCGCTCATCGCCGTGGCGAGAGCCGGGTCCTCGTGCACCTCGTGCATGTTGGACGGCATCTCGGGCATGGGCGGCGGTTCCATGCGGATCTGCAGGGTCGCCAGCAAGGTCACCACCTGCTCGCGCAGGTTGGTCAGCAGGTCGCTGAAGAGGTTGAAGGCCTCGCGCTTGTACTCGTTGAGCGGATCCTTCTGGCCGTAGGCGCGCAGTCCGATGCCCTGGCGCAGATGATCCAGGTGCAGGAGATGGTCCTTCCAGTTCTGGTCGAAGATCTGCATCAGCACGCTCTTCTCGACCTGGCGCCAGACGTCGGGCCCGTACTGCGCGGCCTTCTGCGCGAACACGCGCTCGACCGCGTCGTCCAGGCGGGTCTTGATCTCCTCGTCGGCGATGCCTTCTTCCTTGGCCCACTCGTCGACCGGCAGGTCGAGGCCGAAGATGCGCTGCACCTCATCCTTGAGTTCGTCGATTTTCCACTGCTCGGCGTAGACTCCCTCGGGAATGGTCCGCTTGACCAGCGTGTCGACCACGTCGCGACGCATCCCTGCGACGGTCTCGGAGACGTCCTCCGTGCCCATCAGCTCGATGCGCTCCTTGTAGATCTCCTGGCGCTGGGCGTTCATCACGTCGTCGAAGCGCAGCAGGTTCTTGCGGATCTCGAAGTTGCGCGCCTCGACCTTGCCCTGCGCCGTCTCGAGCGCCTTGTTGAGCCAGCGATGGGTCAGCGCCTCGTCGTCGGCCATGCCCTTCTTCTGGACCCAGTCGAGGACCTTGTTGTTGCCGAAGATGCGCATCAGGTCGTCTTCCAGCGACAGGAAGAAGCGCGATGCGCCGGGATCGCCCTGGCGGCCCGAGCGGCCGCGCAGCTGGTTGTCGATGCGCCGGGACTCGTGGCGTTCCGTGCCGACCACGAACAGGCCGCCCGCCTCGCGCACGATCGCGCGGTCGCGCTCGACGCCGGCGCGGATCTCGGCCTCGACGCGGGCGATCTCGGCGTTGCGCGCCGCCTCGTCGGGGAACTTCGCGATGATCTCGGGCACGCTCTGCTGCACCAGCATCTCGACGTTGCCGCCGAGCTGGATGTCGGTGCCGCGGCCGGCCATGTTGGTGGCGATGGTGACGGAGCCCGGACGACCGGCCTGGGCGACGATCTGGGCTTCCTGGTCGTGGAAGCGGGCGTTCAGCACGTTGTGCGGTATCCCGGCTTTCTTGAGTGCCTCCGACAGCTCCTCGGACTTCTCGATCGACACTGTGCCGACCAGCATCGGCTGCTGGCGGGCGCGGCATTCGCCGATCAGCTTGACGATGGCACGCGTCTTGTCGGTCTGGGTCCTGTAGATCTCGTCGTCGGCGTCCTTGCGGGCGACCGGGACGTTGGTCGGAATCTCGACCACGTCGAGCCTGTAGATCTCGGAGAACTCGGCGGCTTCGGTCAGGGCCGTGCCGGTCATGCCCGAGAGCTTCGGGTACATGCGGAACAGGTTCTGGAAGGTGATCGAGGCCAGCGTCTGGTTCTCGCGCTGGATCTCGACATGCTCCTTGGCCTCGAGCGCCTGGTGCAGGCCCTCGGAATAGCGGCGGCCCTGCATCATGCGGCCGGTGAATTCGTCGATGATGACGACCTGGTCGTCCTTCACGATGTAGTCGACGTCGCGGTTGAACAGCTTGTGCGCGCGCAACGCCTGCGTGACGTGATGCAGCACCGACACCATGGTCGGCGCATAGAGGCTGATGCCCTCGGGCAGAAGCCCGTCGGCCCGCAGGATCTCCTCGACCGCCTCGATGCCGGCGTCGGTCAGCACCACCGTGCGGTTCTTCTCGTCCTTCTCGAAATGCTCGGGCTTGAGCTTGGGAATCACCGTATCGGCCCGGCGGTAGAGCTCCGACGAATCCTCGGCCGGGCCGGAGATGATGAGCGGGGTGCGCGCCTCGTCGATCAGGATCGAATCGACCTCGTCGACGATGGCATGGTTGAAGGGCCGCTGGACCATCGCGTCCAGGCGATACTTCATGTTGTCGCGCAGGTAGTCGAAGCCGATTTCGTTGTTCGTGCCGTAGGTGACGTCGCAGGCATACGCCGCCTTGCGCTGCTCGTCGTCGAGTTCGTGGACGATGATGCCGACGGTGAGGCCGAGGAACCTGTAGACCCGGCCCATCCATTCGGCGTCGCGGCGGGCCAGGTAGTCGTTCACGGTCACGACGTGCACGCCCTTGCCGGTGAGCGCGTTGAGATAGGTCGCGAGCGTGGCGACCAGCGTCTTGCCTTCGCCGGTCTTCATCTCGGCGATCTTGCCCTGGTGCAGGACGATGCCGCCTTTGAGCTGGACGTCGAAGTGGCGCTGGCCGAGCGTCCGCTTGGCCGCCTCGCGCACCGTTGCGAACGCTTCGGGCAGCAGATTGTCGAGCGTTTCGCCCTTGGCCAGGCGTTCGCGGAATTCGACGGTCTTGCCTTGCAGCTGCTCGTCGGAAAGAGCGACGAACTCCGGCTCGAGGGCGTTGATCTTCGCCACCGTCTTGTCGAAGCCTTTGACGATCCGGTCGTTGGCCGTCCCGAAGAGCGTCCGGGCAAGCGCGCCAAGCATGAAAACCTCGATATTCTAATGACTTAGGCGGGCACAGCGGCCCGCCCTTCCTGTGAGAGATAGAGAGCGCCCGGTAGAGTGTCAACGCAGCGGACCACCGCAGGCATGCCGAAGCGCCGACCATAAAGTGTCATCGCCCTGACATGGACGCCATACTCACGAAAAAGTGCCGCAATTCAACGCCATCACCCATCTCGCCGGGGAGGCGGCGCTTGCTTGGCCCGATGGGCCCTGTGTAAACGGTTTGCGCCTTTCGAAACGAATGAATCTGCTGGAGTCCGCCATGAGTCATGACCTGCGTTCCCTGCGCCTCGCCCTCCTGAGTGGCGCGGTCGCGCTCATCGCGGGTCCCGTCCTGGCCCAGACCCCGCCGGCCGGCCAGCCGGCCAAGCCGCCGGCCGCTCCCGCGGCCCCTGCCGCCAAGCCTCCTGCGGCCGCCGCCCCGGCCACGATCAAGGACCCGGTCGTGGCCATCGTGAACGGCCAGCAGATCCGCCTGTCCGAACTGGAGATCGCCCAGCAGTCGCTGCCCCAGCAATACCGCTCGATGCCGCTGCAGGCGGTGTTCCCGGCGTTGCTGGAGCGCATCATCGACAGCAAACTGGTCGTCCAGGAAGGCAAGAAGACCAAGACCAACGAGGACCCGGCGTTCAAGAAGCGCATGGCCTTCGTCGAGGAGCAGGTGCTGCAGGATTTCTGGATCCAGCGTGAGATCTCCCGCCTCGTCACCCTGGAGAAGATCCAGCAGAAGTACCAGGAGCGCCTGAAGTCGATGCCGCCGGAGGAAGAGGTGCATGCGCGCCACATCCTGGTGGCCACCGAGGACGAGGCCAAGGCGATCATCGCCGACCTGAAGAAGGGCACGCCCTTCGACAAGATCGCCAAGGAGAAGTCGACCGACAAGGCCTCGGGCGCCGAAGGCGGCGATCTTGGCTGGTTCAAGAAGTCCGACATGGTGAAGGAATTCGCCGATGCGGCCTTCGACCTGAAGAAGGGCCAGACCTCGGAGACCCCGACCAAGACCCAGTTCGGCTATCACGTGATCAAGATCGACGATCGCCGCACGGCGCCGCCGCCGGCCCTGGAGGAGCTCTCCGAGCAGATCCGTGAGGAACTGGCGCGTGAGGCCGTGACGGCCCAGCTCGACAAGATTCGCGCCGGCTCGAAGATCGAGAAGTTCAACATCGACGGGACCAAGGTCGAGGCCGCCCCGGCTGCGCCGGCCGCTCCTGCCGCGGCCCCGGCTAAGCCCGCAGCGCCGGCCCAGCCGCCGAAGTAACGGCCGCGCCTCAAGTAGAACTCTCCTTTTGGGGCGTTTCTGGTGTAGTCTCCGCCGCTGGCCGGCCGCAGTCTGTGGCCGTGCCTGAGGGGAGAACCATGTCCGCCAAGCACGCCGTATCGCCGCTCGCACCCAAGTCGACTCCGACGCTGCCCCGCATTGCGGGCGTAAAGCTCGGTGTTGCGCGTTCGGGCGTGCGATATATCGACCGTGACGACGTCCTGCTGGCGGTCGTGCCGGCCGGGGCGACCATCGCGGGTGTCCTGACCAAGTCCAAGACCTGCTCGGCGCCGGTCGACTGGTGCCGCAAGAACCTCGCCCGCGGCAAGGTCCGCGCCATCGTGGTCAATGCCGGCAATGCCAATGCCTTCACCGGCAAGCTCGGCGACAAGGCGGTCGAGGAGACGACCCGGGCCATCGCCCAGGCGCTGGGTTGTCCGCGCAACGAGGTCTTCATGGCCTCGACCGGCGTGATCGGCCAGCCGCTCGAATGGGAGAAGATCGCCGCCGTCGTGCCGGCCCTCATCAAGTCGGGCAAGGAGGACGCCTGGTCGGCCGCCGCGGGCGCCATCATGACCACCGACACCTTCCCCAAGCTCGCCACCCGCCAGGCCAAGATCGGCGAGCGCACGGTGACGGTGAACGCCTTCCTCAAGGGCTCGGGCATGATCGCGCCGGACATGGCGACGATGCTGGGTTTCGCCTTCACCGACGCCAAGATTCCGGGCGGCGTTCTGCAGAAGCTGCTCTCCGACGCAGCCGACAAGTCCCTGAACTGCGTCACCGTCGACGGCGACACCTCGACCAGCGACACCTTCCTGATGGTCGCCACCGGTGCGGCGCGCCACGCCCCGATCGAGGAGGCCGACGACCCCGTCCTGGTCGACTTCAAGCGGGCCCTCGACGAGGTGATGATCGAGCTGGCGCAGCTGCTCGCGCGCGACGGCGAGGGCGCCACGAAGTTCGTGACCATCAACGTGGGCGGGGCCTCGTCGAACGGCGCGGCGCGCAAGATCGGCCTGGCGGTCGCCAACTCGCCGCTGGTCAAGACCGCGATCGCCGGCGAGGACGCCAACTGGGGCCGCATCGTCATGGCGGTCGGCAAGTCGGGCGAGCGCGCGGATCGCGACAAGCTGCGCATCTCGATCGGCGGCGTACGCATCACCGACCAGGGCCAGGTCGTGCCGAATTACGACGAGGCGCCGGTCGCCCAGCACATCAAGGGATCCGACGTGGTGATCGACATCGATCTCGGCATCGGCCGCGGCCGCGCCACGGTCTGGACCTGCGATTTCACGCACGGCTACATCGACATCAACGGCAGCTACCGCTCCTGATGGACGGCTTCGACGATTCGTGTCCGGGCGGCCCGCCGCCGCTCGGCGCGCGACCGCTCGTGCTGGTGGCGGCGGTCGCCCTGGTCGACGTCGACAGCCGCGTCCTGATCGCCCAGCGCCCGGCCGGAAAGTCGATGGCCGGCCTCTGGGAGTTTCCCGGCGGCAAGGTCGATCCGGGCGAAACCCCGGAACAGGCGCTGGTGCGTGAACTTCACGAGGAACTGGGCATCGAGACGGCGACGAGCTGCCTGGCGCCGATCGCGTTCGCCAGCCACGGCTATGAGAAGTTTCATCTGCTGATGCCGGTCTTCGCCTGCCGCAAGTGGAACGGCACGCCGCAGCCGCGCGAGGGCCAGGCCCTGAAATGGGTCGCCCCGATGGAACTCACGAAGTATCCGATGCCGCCCGCGGACCTGCCGCTGGTCGGCCTGCTGCGCGACCTGCTCTAGCTCGACAGGGCCCGCAGGGGCGCCCCTTCGCGCCAGCCGAGCAGATCGCGGAAGATCAGTGCCTGCGCTGTCGCCGCCACGGCGGTGCCGCCATAGGAGACCAGGATGGCCGCGGTCCAGGTGATGATGGCGGCCGAGTCGGCGGCGCCCAGCACGCCGCGCGTCAGGCCGAGCACCACCAGGGTCGCCATGGTCGTGGCGAGCGCGCCCGTGAGGAAGATCAGGAACAACACACCGATGATCGTCCAGGCATTGCCGCGGCTGTGGGCCCATGAGAGCCGCGGGGAGAAGGGCTCGTCGACCGCGGTGGCCGCGAGTCCGTAGCTGACGCGCAGCGCCAGGATGATCGAGACGGTGAAGCCCGCCCCGATCGGGGCGGCCAGTGCCTGCTTGCGCGCGACCTCGGGATCGATCGCGGCGCCGGCAGCCAGCATCTCGGGATCGATGGTGCCCAGGGTCAGCACGAAAGCGGCGAGCAGGACGAAGGTGAAGCCGCCGATCTTGATGAGGTGGAGCAGGAAGGCCGTCTCTCGCGGCGACCAGCCGAGCCCGGGCAAGCGGCCGATGCGATTGGGCCCCAGCAGCACGACGCGCTGCCAGGCCACCATGAACATCACGGTCGGCACGATATCGACGGCCTTCTCGATCAGCATCGGCATCAGCGAGTCGCGGGGCAGCGTCGAGCCCAGCAGCCGGATCGCGAGCGAGGCGATCCAGGGGATGGTGACCAGATGGAAGAACAGTCCGAGATTGGCGAAGACGAAGCCGAAACTTTGGGCGACCAGGCCGCCGAACGAGAGTTTCACCACGGGCACAGTCTAGCTCCGTTCCACTTTTTCGCCGGCACTGAATTCGGAAGTTCCCAACGCGTCCGCGAGCCGCCGGGCGGCGCTGCCGGGCTTGAGCGCCTTGGGCTGCGAGGCATGCGGCGACCAGCCGTGCAGGAACAGCACCTCGAAGCTCGCGGAGACGCGGCCGCCGGAGCCGGTGAAGCGTTCGCCGTAGAGTTCGGCGGCGCGCAGCAGGACGGCGCGCCGCGTCACGGTGCGGCGCCGGCCGACCACGAGATTGCCTTCGCCCATGCGACTGAGGTCGCGCATCAGCGCGAGGGCGCTCTCGTATTCGACCTCGATCGTCTCGCTGTCGGCCACCGGCAGGGCGAAGCCCGCCCGCTGCAGCAGGCCCGCCGCGTCGCGCAGGTCGGCGAAGGGCGATACGCGCGGACTCAGGCCGCCGTCGATCTCGCTCTCGGCGGCCGCCAGCGCCTGGCGCAACTGCCACAAGGTGGTGCCGCCCAACATCGCGCCGAGGAACAGACCGTCGGGCTTCAGGATGCGCGCGATCTGGATCAGGGTGCCCGGCAGGTCGTTCACCCAGTGCAGGTCCATGGCGCTCAGCACCAGATCGAAGCGGCCGGCGGCGAACGGCAGGAACTCCTCGTCGGCCACGATGGAAGGTCCGCGCGCGCGCCGCGCGAAGCCGTGGCCGAGATCGGCGCGCACCAGCTGCCCGACGATCGGCCGCCCCCCCAGGGTGGTCGCCACCTCGTCGCCGTGGCTGCCGAGATCGAGGGCAAGGGGGAAAGTACGGCGCACATCCGCCAGGCGATCGACCAGCCGGTCGGCGATCTCGCGCTTCAGGAAGTCATGCCGTTCCCAATCGCGGGCGGCACGCTCGCGACGCTGGCGGAGGAGGGCGCGGTCGAACACCAGCAGGGGGTCGGGACCAGTCACAGTGGGTATGTAGGGAAAAAGGGCGGCGGCCGGTAGGGGACCGCCATCCTGTGGGCGCATTTGCCCGTCCCAATCCGCGTTATGTTGCCGAGGGCAGTGAGAGGGGCCGTTGCCGGAGCGGGCCGTGTCGTGCTGGACGCGGTGCTGCCGCCGCTCTGCCTCGGCTGCAACGAGATCGTCAGTGCGCCCGGAGCCCTCTGCGCGAGTTGCTGGCAGGGCTTTTCCTTCATTTCCGTGCCGCACTGCGCCTGCTGCGGGACACCCTTGGCCGAGGATCTGGGTCCCGACGCTCTCTGTGCCGGCTGCCTCGTGCGTCGTCCGCGCTACCATCGCGCCCGTGCCGCGCTGGTCTATGACGATCAGAGCCGCCGGCTCGTACTGCCCTTCAAGCACGGCGATCGCACCGACATCGCGCGCGCCTGCGGCGGGTGGATGGCGCGGGCGGGTGCCGATCTGCTCGCGTCGGCCGATCTGGTGGCGCCGGTGCCGCTTCATTGGCGGCGGCTGTTCATGCGCCGCTACAATCAGGCGATGCTGCTGGCGCGCATCGTCGTGCGCACGGCGGCCCGCGGCGAGGATCTCCGCCTGGCGCCGGACCTGTTGCGGCGCCAGCGCTGGACCGGTTCGCAGGCCGGTCTCCGGGCGAAGGAGCGGCGGCGCAACGTTCGCGAGGCTTTCGACGTCCATCCGAAATGGCGCCCGATGGTGGCCGGCAAGACCATCCTTCTGGTCGACGACGTGCTGACGACCGGCGCGACGGTCGAAGCCTGCGCCCGCGCCCTGCAACGCGCCGGGGCCAAAGGGGTTGATGTCCTGACACTGGCGCGGGTCGTCCGGCCGGCGCTATAGTTTCGACAAAGAGGTTCACCCATGGCCAAGATCGAGATCTACACGACGCCGTTCTGCGGTTACTGCGCGCGGGCCAAGAGCCTGCTCGACAGCAAGGGCGCCGACTACGAAGAGACCGACGTGATGATGGACGACAAGAAGCGCAGCGAGATGCGCAGCCGCGCCAATCGCACCACCGTGCCGCAGATCTTCATCAACGGCCAGCATATCGGTGGCTCCGACGATCTCGCCGCTCTCGAGCAGGCGGGCAAGCTCGACGCGCTGCTCGCGCAGCCGGGCTGAGGATTTCCATCATGACCGCGTTCAAGGCCGGCCTGATCCAGACCAACGTCAGCAACGACATGGCCGAGAACGTGGCCTGGCTGTGCGAGCAGGCGAAGCGCGCGCGCGACGCCGGCGCGGACTTCATCATGACGCCGGAGAATACCGGCCTGATCGGCGCCAACCGCACCGAGACGCTGGCCAAGGCGCAGACCGAGGAAGAGCACGCGATGCTCGCGGCCTGCCGCGCCGCCGCGCGCGACACCGGCGCGTGGTTCCTGCTGGGCTCGATCCATGTGCGGGTGGGGGCGGAGGAGCAGATCCGCAATCGCTCCTACCTGATCGATGCGTCGGGCGGCATCGTGGCGAGCTACGACAAGATCCACATGTTCGACGTCCAGCTCGCGGGCGGCGAGAGCTACCGCGAATCCTCGACGTTCAAGCCGGGCGAGAGAGCGGTGCTGGCCGAGACGCCGTGGGGCGTGCTCGGCATGACGATCTGCTACGACCTGCGCTTCCCCTATCTCTATCGCGAGCTGGCGCATGCCGGCGCCACGATGCTGGCGATCCCCTCCTCGTTCACGGTGCCGACGGGGCAGGCGCACTGGCACACGCTGATGCGCGCCCGCGCCATCGAGACCGGCTGCTTCGTCTTCGCCCCGGCCCAGGTCGGCACGCACAAGGGCTCCAACCGCAAGACCTATGGTCACTCGATCGCCGTCGCCCCCTGGGGCGAGGTGCTGGCCGATGCCGGGGGCGAGAAGGCAGGCTTCGTCATCGCCGAGGTCGACATGGCGAAGATCGAGGAGGCGCGGAAGATGGTCCCGTCGCTGACCCACGACCGCAAGTACGCGGCGCCCGCACTCCACAAGGCCGAAGTCGCGAAGGCGGCGGAGTAACTCCCTGTCGTCCCAGGACGACAGAATCCTAAAAAGCCTCGAACAGATGCTCGTAATTCAGGACGAGGCCGTGCTCGTCGAGATCGAGTCGCGCCGTAAAGCCGTCGGATACGCCCTTGTCGAGATAGCGCCAGGCACGCGGGCCGAGCGGCTCGTAGCGTTGACGTGACGGCTGGCAGGTGAGGGCGGGCGCATCGACGAACAGCGCCAGCAGTTCGCCGCCGGCGATGCCGAGGTGTCGAATCGCCAGCGTGTTGCAGAAGGGCGTCGCGGAAACGTCGACCTCGTGACAGCCGGCGAGGTCGGGCCGGTCCGCGCCATCGACCCGCCAGCTCGTGTCGCCGGTCCGTTCGATCCGGAGCGATTGCTCGATGGCGTCCGTTCGTTCGACGCACAGTGATCGCGTTCGCCACGAGGCATCGAGTTCCCAGCAGTAGCGGAGGCCGAAGCTCTCTGCGCCGGCATGGATCACCGTAGAGCGGATGCGGAGACCGGACCCGTCGCGCGACAGCGTCATGAGTTCGAGGCCGGGCACGTCGATCCGCCGCCATCGCCTCAGCATCTGGTCGTTCGGCATCCCGAACTCTTGCGTCGGATCATGAGGGAATTGCGGCGCCGATCGTCGCACGGTTTGATGAGGCGCCGTCTACAGGAGGCGGGCGGCGATCCTCTGCACCATGGCCATCTTGGGCTGGCTGATCATGCGCGCTTCGTAGGCGGTCACGGAGAAGCGCCCGCGCACGAGGTCGAGCAGTTCGCCGTCCTTCAGCAGGAACGCCGGGCGGCTCGGTTTTCCGAAGCGCTCGTTGCCTTCCATGAAGGTCTCGTAGAGCAGGATGCCGCCGGGCTGCAGCGTGGCGATGAGGGCCGGGAACAGCGGCCGGTGCAGGTAGTTGGTGACCACGATGGCGCCGAAGCGGCGGCCGGCCAGCGGCCAGGGCGAACCGTCCTCGAGGTCCGCGGCGATCACCTCGACCGTGTCGGAGGAAACGAGGGCGCTCACGTCGCGGTCGAGCGCGGTCACCCGATGGCCGCGGGCGGCGAAGAACGCAGTGTGGCGGCCCTTTCCGGCCGCGAGATCGAGGACAGCGACGCCGGGCGGGACGAGGCCGGCCCAGGCGGCGACCCAGGAGGAAGCCGTCATCTCTTGCGTGCTCCCGCGCCCTTGAGGTTCAGCAGATTGCCCGAGAGGATCAGCGCCGCGCCCAGGATCGTCAACGTGTCCACCCGCTCGCCATAGAGCAGCCAGCCGGCGAGGGCGGCCAGCGGCACGCGCAGGAAATCCATCGGCACGACGACGGTGGCGTCGGCATGCAGCATCGCGCGTGTCAGGCAGTAGTGGGAGAAGGTGCCGCAGAAGGCGATGACGATGATCCACGCCCAGACATAGGCGGAGGGCCAGCGCCACACGTCGAGCGCCGGCACCAGACCGATGATCGACTGAATGAGCAGCATCCAGAACAGGATGGTGACCACGCTGTCGGTGCGTGTGAGCGACTTCACCATGGTCACCGAGATGGCGAAGCCGACGGCGGCGGCCAGGGCAATGATCTGTCCGGGCACGATCTCGTTGGTGCCGGGCCGCACGATGATGACGACGCCGATCACGCCCAGCGCTACGGCGAGGTTCTTCCACAGCCCCATGCGTTCGCCGAGGAAAGCGACAGCGAGGATCGCGGTCCAGATCGGCATGGTGAACTCGATGGAGATGACCTGGGCCAGCGGGATCAGGGTCAGCGCCTTGAACCAGGCGAACTGTGCGCCGTAGTGGGCGATGTTGCGGCCGACCTGCTGCCAGGGCCGCGCCGTCTTCAGCTTTCCGAACCCGCCCGCCAGGTGGATCAGCGGATAGAGCATCGCGAGGCCGATGACCGAGCGCATCTCCATGATCTGGAAGACGTCGAGTTCGCGCGTCGTCTCCCGGCCGGCGATCGCCATGACGAGCATGGCCGTGAGCCAGCCGGCCATCCAGAAGGCGGCCTTGAGAGTGGAGGGTTGCGGGGACATTGACGGCTGCTTCTGGCGGGCTCAGGGGAGCGGGGCGCGACAATCGGGCCTTGCGTCCGGCCCGACAAGCCACCATTTTTCCATCTGTCATGATTTTGTATCGCTTGCGCTGCGCCAACGGCCATGAATTCGACAGCTGGTTCAAGGACAGCAAGACCTATGAACGTCAGGAGAAGAAATCCCTGATCGGCTGTGCCGTGTGCGGCACGGACAAGGTCGAGCGTGCCCTGATGGCGCCCCGCATCGGCAAGAAGGGCAAGGACGCCACGCTGCCGGTCGCCGTCGAATCGCCGGGCGCGGAAGCGCCCGCCACGCCGTCCCCGGAGCAACAGCAGCAGATCGCCGCGCTGGCCCGTCAGATGCCCAAGGAACTGCGCGAGGCCCTTCTCGCGGTCCGCGCCGAGGTCGAGAAGAACTGCGAGCATGTCGGCGACAAGTTCGCCGAAGAGGCCCGCAAGATTCACTACGGCGAGAGCGACAAGCGCGGCATCTACGGCAAGACGAGCGAGGAAGAAGCGCAGGCGCTGGCCGAGGAAGGCATCGAGTTCGGCCGCCTCCCCTGGATCCCGCGCGGCAACTGAGCCCGTTGCCCAGCCGCTATTTCGGCCCGGCCACCCCGTAGAGCATGTAATTCACGTCTAGATCGTTCCGGTTGACGGACCATTTGCGGCTGAGCGGGGCGTAGACCACGCCCACGATCTCCTGGGTTTCGATGCCGCCGGCGCGCAGGCCGCGGGCGACTTCGGACGGCTTGAGGAATTTCTTCCAGTCGTGGGTGCCGCGCGGCAACCAGCCCAGCACATATTCCGCGCCCACGATGGCCAGCGCCCAGGCTTTTGCGGTGCGGTTCAGCGTCGACAGGAACAGCAGCCCGCCCGGCTTCACCAGGCGGCCGCAGGACCGCAGGAACAGATCGACATCGGCCACGTGCTCGACGATCTCGAGCGCCAGCACGACGTCGAACTGCGCGCCGGATTCGACCAGGGCCTCGGCCGTGCCCTGTCGGTAGTCGATGGCGAGGCCCTGAGCTTCGGCATGGAGCGCGGCCACGCCGATGTTGCGCGAGGAGGCGTCGACCCCGGTGACCGAGGCGCCGAGCCGGGTCATCGGCTCGCTGAGCAGGCCGCCGCCGCAGCCGATGTCGAGCAGCGACAGCCCCTTCAGCGGTTCGCCGTTCAGGGCGTCCCGCTGCCAGTGGGCCGCCACCCGGTCGCGGATGTAGCCGATCCGCACCGGGTTCAGCCGGTGCAGCGGCGCGAACTTGCCGGTGGGATCCCACCACTCGTCGGCGATGCGGGAAAAACGTTCGACGTCGTCGGGATCGATCGTTCCGGCGGCGGGGATCTGTGCGGTTTCAACCATGGTTCTCTTGACCCATATGGCAGCATCGGTGTCTATAGCCCGCTTTCCGGGCAGGGGCTTGCCCTTCGAGTGGGTTCATGGCGCGCATCGTTCTGAAATTTGGCGGTACATCGGTCGGCGACACGGATCGAATCAAGAACGTCGCGCGCAAGGTGAAGGCCGAAGTCGCGCGCGGCAACGAGGTTGCGGTCGTGGTCTCCGCCATGTCCGGCGCCACCAACCAGCTGGTCAAGTGGGTGAACGAGATTTCCCCGCTGCACGATCCGCGCGAATACGACGTCGTGGTGGCGACCGGCGAGCAGGTCACGATCGGCCTGCTGGCGATGGCGCTGCAGCAGGAAGGGGTCAAGTCGCGTTCCTGGGTCGGCTGGCAGCTGCCGATCAAGACCGACGACGCCTACGCAAAGGCTCGCATCGTGGAGATCGACACGGTCGAGATGGCCAGGACGATGGCGGCGGGCGAGGTTCCCGTGGTGCCGGGCTTCCAGGGTATATCGCCGGAAGGTCGCATCACGACCCTGGGCCGTGGCGGCTCCGACACCTCGGCGGTGGCGCTCGCGGCGGCGCTCAAGGCGGATCGCTGCGACATCTACACCGACGTCGATGGCGTCTACACGACCGATCCGCGCATCGTCGAAAAGGCTCGCAAGATCGACCGCGTGACCTACGAGGAAATGCTCGAAATGGCCTCGCTCGGCTCGAAGGTGCTGCAGACGCGCTCGGTCGAGCTGGCGATGAACCATCATGTGCGCGTGCAGGTGCTGTCGTCGTTCGACGAGGCGCTCGGCAGCGACCTGCCCGGAACTCTGGTTGTGGACGAGGAAGAGATCATGGCCCAGGGCCTCGAGAAGTCCGTCGTGAGCGGCATCGCCTTCGCCAAGGACGAGGCGAAGATCACCGTGACCCAGGTGCCCGACCGGCCTGGTGTCGCCGCGGCCATCTTCGGCCCGCTGGCGGCAGCGAACATCAACGTCGACATGATCGTGCAGAACGTCTCCGTCGACGGCACTTCGACCGACATGACCTTCACGGTCCCCAAGCCCGACCTCGCGCGTGCGGTGCAGCAACTCGAGCGCGCGAAAGACGAGCTGAAGTTCGCCGAGGTGAAGTCCGACCTCAACGTCTCGAAGGTCTCGGTGATCGGCGTCGGCATGCGCAGCCATGCCGGCGTCGCGCTCAAGATGTTCGAGACCCTCGCTGCCAAGGGCATCAACATCCAGGTCATCTCGACCTCGGAAATCAAGATCAGCGTGCTGGTGGCTGCCGAATACACCGAGTTGGCGGTGCGGGCGCTTCACACTGCGTATGAACTGGACGCGGCCTGAAGATCCCCGTCAAAGAGCATTGGAACGCCCCTAATTCGCGGCTGGACTCTGCGAATTAGCCGGTAGGCAGTCCGGCGCGGCTCTTGCTATAAGCGGCGCATGGACGCCGCACTCGCCCATATGCCTTGCTGCAACGCCCGACCGGTGAATCCGGCGGCTGCGGCCTGGCGAGTTTGCGCCTGCGTCATCGACCGCAGCTTCGTCGTCATTCGACTCAAGCATCCAGCGGTCTGACCATGGAGAGATCAACTCCCCTGGCCGGACCGCGAATGCTCCTCAAGCGGCTCCGGGACACGATGGCGCGTGCCGAGTCCGTCGAAGTGACGCTGGGCGAGGTCGTGCGTCTGGTCGCCAACGAGATGGTGGCCGAGGTCTGCTCGATCTACCTGCTGCGCGCGGGCGAAGTGCTGGAGCTGTTCGCAACCCAGGGCCTGAACCCCTCGGCCGTGCATGCGACGCGCCTGCGGGTCGGCGAGGGCCTGGTCGGCGACATCGCGGCCCACGGCAGGCCGCTGGCGCTGGACGACGCCCAGCATCATCCGCAATTCGCCTATCGCCCCGAGACCGGCGAGGAAATCTACCATTCGCTGGCGGGCGTGCCGATCGTGCGTGCCGGCCGGGTGCTGGGCGTGCTGGTTGTCCAGAACCGCACGCGGCGCCAGTACGACGAGGAAGAAGTCGAGACGCTGCAGACCATCGCCATGGTGCTGGCGGAACTGGTCTCGGCCAGCCACGTCGTCAGTCCCAACGAGGTCCAGCAGGTCGATGGCATCGGGCTGCTGCCGTTGCGCGTCGACGGCGTGCAGCTCACGCCCGGCGTCGCGATCGGTCGCGCCGTGCTGCACGAACCCCGCATCGTCATCCAGCGGGTGGTCGCGGAGGATGTCGAGCAAGAGAAGGTGCGCTTCCTCGAAGCGCTGCGCGGCGTACGCGAAGATGTCGACCGCATGCTCGAAGCCCATGACATGCAGTCGGGCGAGCAGCGCGAGATTCTCGAGACCTTCCGCATGTTCGTGGACGATCGCGGCTGGGCCGAGCGGGTGCGTGAGGCCATAGATTCCGGCCTTACGGCCGAGGCCGGCGTGCAGCGTGCGTTCGACGATGTCCGCACCCGCCTCGGCCAGTCGACCGATCCCTATATCCGCGAGCGGCTGAGCGACCTGCAGGACCTCAGCAACCGACTGCTGCTGCGCCTCACCGGCCGTGTGGCGACGGATCCGAGCACCCTGCCCGACGACATGATCGTCATCGCCCGCGACATGGGACCGGCCGAGCTGCTCGACTACGATCGCACCCGCCTGCGCGGTCTCGTGCTGGAGGAGGGCTCGGCGCTCAGCCATGTGGCGATCGTGGCGCGCGCCCTCGACATTCCGGTGGTCGGCCGCGCGCCCAACGTGCTGGCGAGGGTCGAGGCGGGCGATCCGATCGTGGTCGACGGCGACAATGCCCAGGTTCTGGTGCGGCCGGCCGAAGACATTCTCCAGACGGTCCATCTCGCACTCGACGCGCGCGCCGAGCGCCGTCGCAAGTATGCGGCGCTGCGCGACCTCCCGCCGGCAACGCGCGATCAGGCGCGCATCTCGCTCAACATGAATGCCGGCCTGCTGATCGACATGCAGCATCTCGACGATACGGGCGCCGACGGTGTCGGGCTCTATCGGACCGAGATTCCGTTCATGGTGCGTTCGGAGTTTCCCGACGTCGACGCGCAGGCCTGGCTTTACGGGCGCGTGCTCGATCTGGCGGACGGACGGCCCGTGATTTTTCGTACGCTCGATGTCGGAGGCGACAAGGTCCTCCCTTATATCGGCGCCTTTGGTGACGAGAATCCCGCCATGGGCTGGCGCGCCATCCGCATCGGGCTCGATCGTCCGGCGATGCTGCGTCGTCAGCTGCGCGCCATGATCCTCGCCGCGAGCGGCCGTCCTTTGTCGATCATGTTCCCCATGATTGCCGAGGTCACTGAATTGCTACGGGCGCGCCATCTGCTCGATCTCGAACTCGATCGTTCGAAGCGGCGCGGACAGCCCGTGCCCGAGAGTTTGCGTGTCGGTGTCATGTTCGAGGTGCCGGCGCTGGCATGGCAGCTCGACAGTCTGACGCCCCATGTCGATTTCATTTCGATCGGCACCAACGATCTTCTCCAGTTCCTCTACGCCGCCGATCGAGGCAACACCCGTATCGCCGGACGTTACGACAGCTTGTCCCCAGCGCTGCTTCGACTGCTACATTTTGTAGTGAACAAAGTGCGTCCTGCGGGAGTGGACGTTGCTGTGTGCGGAGAAATGGCGGGGCGTCCGGTCGAGGCACTAGCGTTGCTTTCAATAGGCATACGCTCTCTTTCGATGTCGCCTGGTGCGATCGGCCCGGTGAAGGCCATGATCCGTTCGCTCGATCTCAACGAGGCGGCAGGTTTCATGACCACTGCGCTTACGCAACCGGATCGCCCGTTGCGTGAGACGTTGCGTCTCTTCGCCGCCGATCACGCGATCGAAATTTAACGACGGAAAGTCGAATCGCTTTTGCCCTGTCATGGGCCCTCTGCTAAGAGTCGCGACGAGGGGACAAGCAGGGAATATCAATGCCGGATCAGGTTGACTGGCGGGCGATTGAACGCGAGGCCGGACCAGGCCAGGCGGTCGGTCGACTCCTACGCGATCAACGCGAGGCACGCGGTCTGGACCTGACTCAAGTCGAGAAGAGCATCCGCATCCGGCGTTCTCACCTCGAAGCGATCGAAGACGGTCGCTACGACCAACTCCCCGGCGCCGCGTACATTCCGGCCTTCCTGCGCGCTTACGCTACTCATCTCGGTCTCGATGCCGAGAAGGTCCTGACCGCCTATCATCTGTCGGGTGCCGTTCCGATCAAGCGCCCCGTGACGCTGCCGGCCAATTTCCCCGTCATGGAGCGGCGCGCCCCGATCGGTCTCGCGGTCCTGACCGTTCTGCTCGTCGTCGCCGCAGGTTACGGCGTGTGGAACTACATGCCCCGCGATCAGGCCGTCGTTGCGCAGAAGGTTCCGCCTGTGCCGGACCGTCTTCTGTCGGAGCGGCCGAGCCCGCCGGCTGCCGCGCCCAACCCGTTCGTCGCGAAGTTGCCGACCGCCCCGGCACCGGACACGCGCACCATCGACGGTTCGTTGCCCGCCCAGGTCTGGCCCGCCCAGCGCGTCGAGAGCAGCGCTCCGGCTGCTCCCCTGGCGCCGCCGCCGGTCGTGGTCGCCGTTCCGGCGCCGCCGCCGCCCGTCGTGATGGCCGTTCCGTCGATCGGCCAGGCGCAGGCCGCCCAACCACCTGCCGCCATCGAACCGCCGCGGATCGACCAGCCGCGCACGCCTGTCGAGGAAGCCACGGCCCGTGCGCCGGAGGCGGCCCCGGCCGTGCCGCCGCCGATTCCGGTCCGCGTCAACACGCCGATCAGCGTGAAGAGCAACAGCTGGGTCGAGCTGCGCGCGCCCAATGGTGACGTGCTGACCCAGACCTATGTCCGTGCCGGCGAGAGCTACGTCGTTCCGGCCGGCATCGCCTACCGTATCACCGAGGCCCGGTAGCCAGCGTCGCGCCGTTGTAACGGCGGCCGGCTGGCGGAGGCGGGGCGCCGCCGCTACATTGTCCCCATGAGCATCAGACCGTACCGCGATATCCAGCGCCGCAAGTCGCGGCGCGTGATGGTCGGTTCCGTACCGGTGGGCGGCGATTCGCCGATCACGGTGCAGACCATGACCAACACGCTGACCGCGGACGCCGACGCGACCATCGCCCAGATCCGCCGCTGCGAAGAGGTGGGTGTGGATATCATCCGCGTGTCTTGCCCCGACGAGGAGTCGACGGCGGCGCTGCCCCTGATCGTGCGGGCCGCGAAGGTCCCGATCGTGGCCGACATCCACTTTCACTATAAGCGCGCCATCGAGGCGGCCGAGGCGGGCGCCGCCTGCCTGCGCATCAACCCCGGCAACATCGGCAGCGCCGACCGGGTGCGCGAGGTCGTCAGGGCCGCCAAGGACCATGGCTGTTCCATGCGCATCGGCGTCAATGCCGGCTCGCTGGAAAAGGACCTGCTCGAGAAGTACGGCGAGCCCTGCCCGGAGGCGATGGTGGAGAGCGCGCTCGATCATGCGCGCATCCTGCAGGACCACGACTTCCACGAGTTCAAGATCAGCGTGAAGGCGTCCGATGTCTTCCTGGCGGTCGCCGCCTACCAGCAGCTCGCCGATGCCTGCGACTACCCGCTGCATGTCGGCGTGACCGAGGCCGGCGGCACGAGGACCGGGACGGTGAAGTCGTCGATCGGCATGGGCTCTCTCCTGTGGGCCGGCATCGGCGACACGATCCGGGTCTCGCTCTCGGCCGAGCCGGAGGAAGAGGTCCGCGTCGGCTTCGAGATGCTGAAGGCGCTGAACCTGCGGCATCGCGGGGTGAACGTCATTTCGTGCCCGTCCTGCGCACGCCAGCAGTACGACGTCATCCGTACCGTCGAGGCGCTGGAGAAGCGCGTCGCCCACATCACGACGCCGATGACGGTGTCGGTGATCGGCTGCGTCGTGAACGGGCCCGGCGAGGCGCGCGAAACCGACATCGGCTTCACCGGCGGCGGCTCCAACACGCACCAGGTCTATATCGCCGGCGTTCCGCACCATCGGCTGAAGGACGGCAACGTCGTCGACCATCTGGTCGAGCTGATCGAGAAGAAGGCGGCCGAGATCGAGGCCGCCCGGGCGGAAGAAGCCGAGCGACATCGCGCCGCCGCCGAGTAGCGGTCCCAGGCCCTCCCTTCCCGACGATTTTTCGAGGCGATTTCCCGTGAGCAAGATGCAACCCGTGCGTGGCACGCACGATATCCTCCCCGACGATTACCGGCGCTTCGCGCACGTCGTCGACACCGCGCGCGACGTGGCGCGCCTCTACGGCTATCGCGAGATGGCGACGCCGATCTTCGAGTTCACCGAGCTGTTCGCCCGCGGCATCGGCGAGACGACCGACGTGGTTTCGAAGGAAATGTACACGTTCAAGGATCGCGGCGACGAATCGCTGACCCTGCGGCCGGAGTACACGGCCGGCATCTGCCGTGCCTTCGTGTCGAACGGCGAGCTTGTGCAGCAGCTGCCGCTGAAGGTCTTCGCGGCGGGACCGATGTTCCGCTACGAGCGGCCGCAGAAGGGACGGCAGCGCCAGTTCCACCAGATCGATCTCGAAGTATTGGGCGCGCCCGAGCCGGGGGCCGATATCGAGGTGATCTCCGTCGCGGCCGACATCCTGGACCGGCTCACGATCCTCGACCGCTGCGTGCTCAAGATCAATTCGCTCGGCGATCCGGAGAGCCGGGCCGGCTACCGCAAGGTCCTGACCGACTACTATTCCGGTCACGTGGACAAACTCTCGGAGGATTCGCGCAATCGCCTGGCGCGCAACCCGCTGCGTATCCTCGACAGCAAGGACGAAGGCGACAAGGCGATCAACGCCCAGGCGCCGAGCTTCAGCGATCACCTCAACGAGGCGAGCCGCGACTTCTTCAAGTCGGTGCAGGACGGGCTCTCGGCCGCCGGCGTCGCCTTCGAGGTCGACCCGGCGCTGGTGCGCGGCCTCGACTACTATACCCACACCGCCTTCGAGTTCGTGACCACCCATCTCGGCGCCCAGGGCACCGTGCTGGGCGGCGGCCGCTATGACGGGCTGATCGCCGAGCTGGGCGGCCCTCCGACGGCCGGCATCGGCTGGGCGGGCGGCATCGAGCGGCTGATGATGCTGGCCGACGAGCCCAAGCCCCTGCCGCGGCCCGTCGTCATCGCCCCGCTGGGCGCGGCGGCAGAAGCCAAGGCGCTCGGCATCGCGCGGAGCTTGCGCAAGCAGGGCATCGCCGTGGAACAGGACTATCGCGGCAACATGAAACGGCGCATGCAGCGGGCCAATAAGCTCAATGCCCGCGCCGCACTGATCATCGGAGACGACGAGCTGGCCAAGGGCGTGGTGCAGCTCAAGGATCTCGACAGCGGCGCGCAGCGCGAAGTGTCGCTCGACGGTCTGGCTGAAGCCCTGAAGGTTTGAGATGTCGCTGTTATTGAAACTCAACCAGATCGTGACGCGCCATGCCGAGCTGCAGGCGGCTCTCTCTGCCGGCACGCTCGATTCGCAGAAGTTCGTCGCGGCCTCGAAGGAATATGCCGATCTCGGCCCGCTCGTCGAGGCGGTGAACGAATGGCAGAAGGCCGAGCGCGAACTCAAGGATACCGAGGCGATGGCCTCCGATCCCGACATGAAGGCTATGGCGGAGGAAGAGGCGGCCGAACTCAGGAAGCGTCTGCCCGAGCTGGAGCGCACCGTGAAACGGATGCTGCTGCCCAAGGATGCGGCCGACGAGAAGAACGCCATCCTGGAAATCCGCGCCGGCACCGGCGGCGACGAGGCAGCCCTGTTCGCGGCCGACCTGTTCCGCATGTACCAGCGCTACGCGGCCGAAAAGGGCTGGAAGTTCGAGGTCATGGAGCTGTCGGACACCGGCATCGGCGGCTACCGCGAGGCGATCGCCACGGTGACCGGTCGCAACGTGTTCGCCCGCCTCAAGTTCGAGTCCGGCGTGCATCGCGTGCAGCGCGTTCCGGCGACCGAGGCCCAGGGCCGCATCCACACCTCGGCGGCAACGGTGGCGGTGCTGCCGGAGGCCGAGGACGTCGACATCAAGATCGACGAGAAGGACTTGCGCATCGACGTGTTCCGGGCCTCGGGGCCGGGCGGCCAGTCGGTCAACACGACGGACTCGGCGGTTCGCATCACCCACATCCCGACCGGGGTCGTGGTCAGCCAGCAGGACGAGAAGAGCCAGCACAAGAACCGCGCCAAGGCGATGAAGATCCTGCGCGCGCGTCTCTACGATGCCGAGCGCCAGCGGCTCGACGATCTGCGCTCCGCCGACCGCAAGGGCCAGGTGGGCAGCGGCGACCGCAGCGAACGCATTCGCACCTACAACTTCCCGCAGAGCCGCGTGACGGATCACCGGATCAACCTCACGCTCTACAATCTCGCCGAGGTGCTCGACGGGCGCGGTCTGGACGCGCTCGTCGACGCCCTGACCTCCGAGGATGAGGCCTCGCGCCTGGCGGAGCTCGCGGCCTGACCGGTGGCGGAGAACGCCCCCTACGACGCCCTGTTGCGCGATACCGCCGTCGCCCTGACGGCGGCGGGAATCGACAATGTCCGCTTCGAAGCCCGCCTGCTGCTGAGCCGCGCCGCGGGACTGACGATCGAGCAGTTGATCGCGCGCGGCCGCGATCCGGCGCCGGCTGCCGTGGCAGCGGCCCTGCGCGAACTCACGGCGCGCCGGGTGCGGCGCGAGCCGATGGCCTACATCCTGGGCGAACGCGAATTCTGGGGGCTGCCCTTCAAGGTCTCGCCGGCGGTTCTGATTCCGCGCCCGGACAGCGAGACGGTCATCGAAACGGTGCTCGACCTGCTGCCTGACCGCAGCCGCAAGCTGCGAATCCTCGACCTCGGACTGGGATCGGGCTGCCTGCTCCTCACGCTGTTGCGGGAGTATCCGCAGGCGACCAGCGTCGGGATCGATGCCTCGGAGGCGGCGCTCGCCATCGCCCAGGCCAATGCCCTTGCGCTCGGCGTGGCCTCCCGGGCGCGCCTGTCGAGGGGTGACTGGCGGCAGGCCGGCTGGACGGACCAACTGGAGGGGCGTTTCGACCTGCTGGTCTCCAATCCACCCTACATCGAGAGCGCCGTGGTGGACGGGTTGATGCCCGAGGTGGCGGCCCATGAGCCCCGGCTGGCCCTCGACGGCGGCACCGACGGGCTTGCGGCGTATCGCATCATCGCCGCGGAGGCGCCCCGGCTCGTCGTTCCGGGCGGCTGGGCGGTCGTCGAGGCCGGCGAGGGCCAGGCACCGGCTATCGCGGCTCTTTTTGGCGCCGCGGGCCTGACGCCCAAGCCGACCCGGCTGGATTTGGGCGGGGTCGCCCGAGTCGTGCCGGCCCAGTATTAATCGGTTGGCAATCAGGGGGAATGAGACTAGGTTCCTTTTACCCCTTGGGGGGCCTTGGTCCGACCGGTCTGTAACGGCGGACACCAACTCCCCTGAAATTCAGCCGTGACGGCGCCCGGGAAGGGCAGAGGGGCTCCAACAACATCCGTCCGGCGTGCAACTGGCCCTAGGTTAATGAGACCAAACAATCGTCAGCGGTCGCGCGGCGGTCGCAATGGTGGCGGCGGCGGTGGCGGCGGTGGAAACAACCACCATCACAAGCCCCAGAATTACAATTCGAACCGTCCGGCCAATCGAAATCAGATTTTCGATAGCAGTGGCCCCGACGTCCGGGTTCGCGGCAACGCGCACCAGGTTTTCGACAAATATCAGTCGCTGGCCCGAGAGGCGGCGTCCTCCGGCGATCGCATTCTGGCCGAGTCCTACTGGCAATATGCCGATCACTATTATCGGATGATCCAGGCCCAGGGCGGCTTCGTCCAACGCAACAACCTCGGTTGGGGCGAAAATGGCGAAGAAGGCCAACCCGATCAGCCGGGACAGCAGCAAGGCCAGCCCGGCGGTCAGCCGCAGCAGAATGGCAGCGATCATGCGCCGTCCAACGAGCGCGGTGGGCGTGGCGAACACCCCGATCAGAACCAGGCCGACGAGGGGCAGGGCGATGTTCGCCAGGCCGATCATCGGCAGGCCGACAATCGCCAGTCCGAGAATCGTCAATCGGATCCTCAAGTCGACAATCGCCAAGCTGACCGTCCGGCCGAAAATCGGCAAGCCGATCGCCAAGCCGATCGTCAGGCCGACAATCGTCAGGCTGATAATCGCCAGGCTGACCGTCAGGCCGAGCGTCGTCAGCCCGAACGTCGTCAGCCTGACCGTCGCCAAGCCGAGCAAGTCGAAGAAGAGCCCGGTCTGAACGGCGTGGCTTTTCTTCAGAAGGGCCGTAGCGCGCCGGTCAATAACGACCCGGCGGCCGACGAGCAGCCCGAGGTGCCGGAATTCGTTCCCGCCAGCGGCGGCCGACGCGGCTAACCCGCCAACGACGATCCATCTACCGAAGACGCCCGCCAGCAATCGCCGGCGGGCGTTTTCATTGGTCCTACAGGTGGATCAGCGTCGGGGCGACGAAGGCCAGCACGGTGAAGGCGAAGCCCACCACGCCGAGGCCCACCGACAGGAAGGTCAGCCAGATCACCGACGTGAGGGCGGCTGCGCCCGCCAGCACGATGCCGAGCTGGAAGCAGGCCGAGCCGTATTCGAACATGTGATAGGCCGACAGCGACCGGTCGCGATGCTCTTCCTTGATCTTGGCGCGTGCGGCCAGCTCCTTGCGGCCTTCCCCGGTCTCGGGCTCGGTATCGTAGCGCTGCGCCGTCTGGCGCCACCGGTCGGCCTGCGCCTTCAGCGCCGGGGGCATGGGTGCCGGGCCGTCCTTGTAGGTGGCCTCGACCTCGTCGGCGGCGGTGCGCAAGGTCGTCTGCCGGATGGTCTTGGACTGGAAGAAGGACCACAGGTTGGACGCGTCGATGTGGCTGGCCAGCGAGTTCGTCTGTGAGCTCTTGCCGCCCATTTCCGACACGGCCAGCAGGGCCGCGAGAATGGCGACCAGCAGGGCGATTTTCTTGTTCGATCCGTCAACGTGGCCGTGTCCGCCTGACATATTGAGCTCCGGGTAGTGAGTGGCCGGCGTTCTTAACCCGCCTCGGTTACAGGCGAAAGCCGCACGGACGATGAGGTCTTGCAGCGAGCCGATCCGATCCCATATCGCCTTCAGGATGCTTCTACAGAGAGGGTCCGCTCTTCCGCCCGCCGCTCGACGGGGGCGTAAAGGAAAGGGTTAGTGATGAACCAGGAAAAATACACAGAGCGCATGCGGGGCTTCCTGCAGAGCGCCCAGATGATGGCGCTGCGTGAAGGCCACCAGCGGCTTATTCCCGACCATATTCTCAAGGTCCTGCTCGACGATCCGGAAGGCCTCGCGGCCAACCTGATCGGCTCGGCGGGGGGCGATTCGCGCGCGGTCTACCGCGCCGTCGAGGCCAACCTCGCCAAGCAGCCCAAGGTCGAAGGCCAGGGCGCCGGCCAGATCTATCTGGCGCCGGAGACCGCGCGCCTGTTCGAACAGGCCGAGGCGATCGCCGAGAAGGCGGGCGATTCCTTCGTCACGGTCGAGCGCATGCTGATCGCCCTGGTGCTCGCCAAGGGCACCCCGGCGGCCGAGGCGTTGGCCACGGGCGGGGTGAAGCCCCAGCCCCTCGAGAAGGCCGTACAGGAGCTGCGCAAGGGCCGCACGGCCGATTCGGCCTCGGCCGAGGACAGCTACGATGCGCTGAAGAAGTATGCCCGCGACCTCACGCAGGCGGCCCGCGACGGCAAGCTCGACCCGGTGATCGGTCGCGACGAGGAGATCCGCCGTACCATCCAGGTGCTGAGCCGCCGGACCAAGAACAACCCGGTGCTGATCGGCGAGCCGGGCGTCGGCAAGACGGCCATCGCCGAAGGCCTCGCGCTGCGCATCGTCAACGACGACGTGCCGGAATCGCTCAAGAACAAGAAGCTGATGTCGCTCGACCTCGGCTCGATGGTCGCGGGCGCCAAGTTCCGCGGCGAGTTCGAGGAGCGGCTCAAGGCCGTGCTGTCGGAAATCTCGTCGGCCGAGGGCGAGATCATCGTCTTCATCGACGAGCTGCACACGCTGATCGGCGCCGGCAAGGCCGACGGTGCGATGGACGCCTCCAACATGCTGAAGCCCGCCCTGGCGCGCGGCGAACTGCATTGCGTGGGCGCCACGACGCTAGACGAGTACCGCAAGCACATCGAGAAGGATGCCGCTCTCGCGCGGCGCTTCCAGCCCGTCTTCGTGGCCGAGCCTACGGTCGAGGACACGATCTCGATCCTGCGCGGCCTGAAGGAGAAGTACGAGCTGCATCACGGCGTCCGGATCGCGGACTCCTCGATCGTGGCCGCGGCGACCCTGTCGAACCGCTACATCGCCGACCGGTTCCTGCCGGACAAGGCGATCGACTTGATGGACGAGGCGGCCAGCCGCATCCGCATGCAGGTCGACAGCAAGCCCGAGGCGCTGGACGAACTCGACCGGCGCATCATGCAGCTCAAGATCGAGAAGGAAGCGCTCAAGAAGGAAAGCGACCAGGCGTCGCGCGACCGGCTGGAGCGCCTCGAGAAGGAGCTGTCCGAGCTCGAGCAGAAGTCGGCGGCGCTGACGGCGCAGTGGACCTCGGCGAAGGACAAGCTGGCCGATTCGCAGAAGGTGAAGGAGCAGCTCGACAAGGCGCGCTCCGAGCTCGACATCGCGCAGCGCCGTGGCGAACTGGCCAAGGCGGGCGAGCTGGCCTACGGCGTGATCCCCGACCTCGAGAAGAAGCTCAAGGAAGCCGAGACCCATGAGGTCGCGGGAGGCAAGGGCGTCAAGGAAGAGGTCATGCCCGAGGATATCGCGGCCGTCGTGTCGCGGTGGACCGGCGTGCCCGTCGACAAGATGCTGGAAGGCGAGCGCTCCAAGCTCCTGCGCATGGAAGAGGAGATCCACAAGCGGGTGATCGGCCAGGACGAGGCTGTCGTCGCGGTGGCGAACGCGGTGCGTCGCGCCCGCGCGGGCCTGCAGGACCCGAACCGTCCGATCGGTTCGTTCCTGTTCCTGGGTCCGACGGGTGTCGGCAAGACCGAGCTCACCAAGGCGATCGCGGCGTTCCTGTTCGACGACGACAACGCGATGGTGCGCATCGACATGAGCGAGTTCATGGAGAAACACTCCGTGAGCCGCCTGATCGGCGCCCCGCCGGGCTATGTCGGCTACGACGAGGGCGGTGTCCTCACCGAGGCGGTGCGGCGGCGTCCCTACCAGGTGATCCTGTTCGACGAGGTCGAAAAGGCGCATCCGGACGTGTTCAACGTCCTGCTGCAGGTGCTGGACGACGGTCGGTTGACCGACGGGCAGGGCCGCACGGTCGACTTCAAGAACACGCTGATCATCCTGACGTCCAACCTCGGCAGCTCGCATCTGGCGGCCCTGAAGGACGGCGAGTCCACCGAATCGGTGCGCGAGCAGGTCATGGAAGAGGTACGCCGGGCGTTCCGTCCGGAGTTCCTGAACCGTCTCGACGAGATCCTGCTGTTCAACCGGCTGAGCCGGGCGCACATGACGGACATCGTCACAGTGCAGATCCAGAAGCTGTTCAAGCTGCTGGCCGATCGCAAGATCGAGCTGAAGATCGATGGCAAGGCGCTGCAGTGGCTGGCCAACCGCGGCTACGACCCGGTCTACGGGGCGCGGCCGCTGAAGCGGGTGATCCAGCGCAGCCTGCAGAATCCGCTGGCGACGCAGCTTCTCGAGGGCAGGATCGGCGACGGCGACACCGTCGAGGTCGGCGTCGAGAATGGAGAGCTGACGGTCGGGGGCGAGCGCGTGATGAGCGACGCCGCCGACTGACGAACGCTAGTTGTTCCTGGCAACGAGCGACGGCGCAGGTTCCTTCGGAGCCTGCGCCGTTTTCTTTGGGGCGGGCTTGGTCGCCGCAGGGTTGGCCGGCTCGCCGGCCACCGGGGCGCTCTTCAACTGGGCGAGATACTGCTTCGCCAGCGCGTGGAAGCGCGCCGCATCCTTGCCGCCCACCGTGCCGCGCATGGCGAATTTCTGGGTGAGCGGATTGACGTGCTTGCCGCCCTTCAGGAACTCGTAGTGAAGGTGCGGACCGGTCGACATGCCGGTCGATCCGACGAAGCCGATCACCTGGCCCTGGCGCACCTGCACGCCCGGCTTGACGCCCGGTCCGATGCGGGACAAGTGGGCATAGGCGGTCGCCACATCCTGCGTGTGCTGCAACTTCACGTAGAGGCCGTAGCCGCCGTTGGGTCCCGCCGCAATCACCCTGCCGTTGCCGGCGGCAAGGATCGGCGTGCCCGGTGGAGCGGCGAAATCCACGCCGGCATGCAACGCGCTGAAGCCCAGGATGGGATGCTCGCGCATGCCGAAGCGCGAGGTGATGCGCGAGGCATCCATCGGCGTGCGCAGGAAGGAGCGCACCACGCTTTCGCCCTGGGGGGTGTAGAAGCCGTCGGCTCCACCCTGCGGGCGATAGCGCATGACCACGACCGTGCGCTTCATCAGCCGCAGCTCGCCGGCCAGGAGCCTCCCGGGATGGGTGACCTTTCCGTCGCTCGTCACCAGCTGTTCGAGCAGCACGGTGAACTTCTGCCCCTGCTTCAACTCACGCTGGAAATCGACGTCGTAGGAGAGCGCGCGGACGAACTCGACCATCGCAGCGGAAGGCGCGCCGGCCTTGACACCGCTCTGCTGCAGTGAGCCCTCGCGCTCGCCTTCGACCCTCACGATGCGGGGGCTGACCTTGTAGATTTTCTCCTCGGCCTCATAGCTGCCGTCGTCCTTGCGGCTGACGATGTACTCCCGCTCGGGTTGAGGCCGGACCGACAATGCCAGCACCCGTGGTGTGTCGGGTTGCTCGGGAATCGTCTGCATCGTGAGCTCGATCGTCTCGCCGACCGCAAGCCGCCGCTTCCTCAGGAGCGACTGGAGCTTCTCCGCGACCTGCTTGCGTTCCGCTTCGGCCACGTCGATGTCGGCCAGCATCTTCTCGATCGTGTCGCCCTTCTCCAGGCGCAAGGTGAGTTCGTAGACGTCGCTGGCCTGCGGTTCGGCGTCTGCCGCGGGCGATTCCGGGGGCTTCATCTGGAAGCCGCGGAGATCGAGTGGACCCGATCTGCCGAAATCGGCCGCCGTAACGGGGGGCGCCGGCTGGGAATCCGCCAGGATCACGGGAACCGACGGAGGCGGTGCCTGTTGCTCGGCCGCGGCTGGGCCGGGCTCGGACTTGGGCGGCAAGGCTGCGATCTGCGGATTCGATCGATGGCTGAGGACAAGCCCTCCCATCGCCAGTCCGATGACGCCGATCGCGAAGAGGACAGGCCGGAACAGCCCAAAAGTCGCGCCCTTGGCGCTTTTCGGCCGGTCCGACGGAGGGGGGAAGTCCGTCATGACCGCTGACCTATTGCGGGCCCGGTAGGTCCAGGCCTCGGGTTAGGGTGGTGCCGGCCCAGAGAAATCTGT